>DATEAO010000190.1:0-12000 GCA_035288345.1 Candidatus Methylomirabilota bacterium
AGCTGTCGGGGTCCACGTGTAGGTGCTGCTCGTCGTCCAGTTCTGCACCACGGTCCAGGTCGTACCGTCATAAACCCACCACTTGTGCTGATAGGGCGCCGTGCCTCCTGTCGCCGTGGCCGTGAAGGTGATCGCCGTGCCTACCGATTGCGGCGCGGTCCGGCTAGCAGTCAGCGCCGTGAGGGTCAGGCTCTGCGTTTGAGGTAGGCTCTGCGTGACCGTGAAAGTCACGGCCATGGTCCTTGGACTCCCGCTCGCGCCGCTAGCGCTCACTGTGATCGTCCCCGTATAGGTCCCCGCCGCAAGCCCCGTCGGAGCAGCCGTGACGTTGACCGTCGCATTGCCAGTCCCACCAGTGATCGAGGTACTCAACCACGCCGCGTTGTCAGAGATCGTCCAGGTGAGCGTCCCACCCCCCGTGTTGCCAATGCTGAGGCTCTGCGCAGCAGGCGCTGCACCCCCCTGCACCGCCGTGAAGCTCAAGCTCGTCGGGCTCACACTCAGTGTCGGCGTGCTCGACGATGAACTGCTCCCCGCCCCTACCGGGAAAATGAACAGGTCTGTGCCACCTCCGGTGCCACCCGGCGGTGAACCGTCGCGCAGGTCCGCGACATCACTGGTCCAGAGGACGTATTGCCCATCCCAGGACCAGTGCGCATGGGCGTGAGCGTAGTTGTTGGCCATGCTGCTGTAGTGAACGGCGGCCAGTGAACCGTCATTGCTTGCCCAGATGGAGTTGCTGATCGTCAGCAGCCGCCGAATTGTCGGCAGGTAGAGCCGGGGCCTCCCCGGAATGCTGTCCCACCTCCGGTCGTCCACCGCGATCTGCGCGTCCAGCCCCAGGCTCGCTTGCGCCGGATTGATGTTCGGGTGATACGGATACATCCCGCCGCCAGACATGACACTAGCCCCGGTCTCGATGTCCCACAGAAACCCCTGCGTGATCATCCACTGGCCGTTCGCGTGCCACGAACTGTGCGCAGTCTCGCAGGCCCCCGCCTTGGTCGCCAGCGTGTCGATGTGCCAGATCTTCGCCTGACTCCCTCGATAGGCGCAGATCCATTTCGGATCGGTCGGGTGCCACACGGCTCCGTCATCTCGCCCCTGGCCACTCAGCGTCCAGTTCTGGTGAACCTGCCCCTGCGGCGTGAAAATTACTGTCCGGAAGCTCTCGCTGATTTGCGGGTGCGCGGAGATGTATGAGCCGTCCGCGTTGACCTCGATCTTCTCCTGCCAACTCGTCCCGGATAACGATACGATGGTGCGAACTACGTATGTCACTGTATTGACCGCCCGCACCTCAAGCCGTCCGTAATAGTAGTAGACCTCGCTTGACCCGTCCCGCGCGAACACCGGCGACGCGTACCATGGGGCCGGCGCCAAGTAGGTCTCAATGCCGGTCGCCACGTCCATCATGTAGACCCCATCCGGCTTCGTCGCGCTCATCCCGCTCTTGGCGTACACGATCTGTGTTGAATCGGGCGAGAAAGAGCGGGACTCCGATGACTGGTCTCCGGGTGCCTGATGTAAGGCCCCTCGGCTCGACCCATCCGTCGTCATCCGCCACACGGTCCGGCCCGTGAGCGGATCGGTGAACACGATCTTCTGAGACGGATACTGGGTGCCAGGAGTGACGGCCAGTGCTGGCCCGCTGAATGACAGGACAACCGCAAAAATGAATCCTACTGTAGTACGCCGACAAACAACCGACTTGAGCGAAGCGGTCACGGGACTACCCCCTTCAAAAGAACAGCCTTTCAGGAAACCCACCTTCCTGCGAGGGAAGTCGCCCCCCTCTTTCTTCGGTAGCCTGGCGGTCAGCTTCCTACACGCTGACCCATGGCTTTGCGTCCCAGCCTCACGACTGGTTTGCGTTTTTCGGAAAGAGGCTCCTGAACTCTTTACCTCGTTGTAGAAACAAGCAAGGCCAATGCCAGAGAAAGTGACCAGGCTCCTTCTCTCAAATTCAACGAGTTAGAACTCGACCCGCGGATGAGTGCACTCTGTCTAACGAGAAGCGTCTCACCTCTGAACGGAAATTGACATGAAGGTGTCCGGAATAATTACGCGGGGTGTTGCGATTCAGTTTTTCGTGCGCTTGAAGTTAGCCGCGTGAGCGAGCCGAGAAAATCTCCAACAGGAAGTCGCGCTGCCAACCTGGTAGGCCGTCGCCGATCCCGATCCGACGGAGCAGCGGGGCTGGAACAGATCTCTGTGGGCGTGGCCACGGAGCAGCGGCAGTATGCGCGCACCTTGAACCCCCTCGACGCTGCTCGGGCAATCTCAGAGCGACTGCGGCGGTTGCTGACCTTGGCTCGCCGACCTCACGCATACGCGCCGGGTCGTCGAACCCAGGTTCTCTGCTTGTCGTCGGCCTCGTGTTCATCGCGCTGGCCGGCATGACCGGAATGAGAGCGAACCCACCCAGGGAATAGTACAATCACTCATACGCGCATAAGGAGCAGGCTGAGCCGTCGTGTCATGCGCTCTTTAAGGGCGTGGGGCGACATCTTTATGATTCCACTTTAAGCGAGCGAGGCGCAACGGTCCTTGATCCTTCTCACCGACATTCCGTGGCCGTCCCCACCAAAGCAGGTAGGGCTTGCCGGCGACGAAGTCCACGTCTGGGTTGCGGTTTTAGATCCTCCGGGATTACCTTTCCAGAGCCTAGAGCGCTCTCTCTCGAGCGACGAGCTCAGGCGGGCCGACCGGTTTCACTTTGAGAAAGACCACCGACACTACGTCGTGTCACGAGCCTTGCTGAGGGTGATCCTCGGCCGTTACCTCGACCTCGAACCGAGCCAGATCCGCTTCGAGCACAACCCCCACGGGAAGCCATTCCTGGCCCGGGAGCTTCATGGTGACACCCTACGATTCAACGTTTCACACTCCCACGGGATTGCGCTCTATGCCGTCACTTACTCGCGAGAAATCGGGATCGATGTCGAGCGGATCAGGAAACACGCGGACCGTGAGACGATCGCTGAGCGTTTTTTCTCGGCTCAAGAAGCCGCAATGATTCGCGCGGTTTCCGAAGATCTCCGCGACCGAGCGTTCTTTGCGTGCTGGACGCGCAGAGAGGCGTATCTCAAAGTCCGCGGCGAAGGGCTCTCACCCTCACGCGGCACCGAAGAATTCGACGTCGACCACTCAGCGTTGCCGTGGTCATTCGTAGAGATTACCTCTATTCCCGGTTATGTCGCGGCTGTCGCCGCAGAAGGCCATGATTGGCGGTTGAAATGCTGGCGGTGGCCCGAGTAGAAAATCCAGTGCCGTACCGATAAGCTTCGCATCGATTGCAGCGCGGGCACCCGGCCCTTGACGCCGTCGGTGTCAAGGGCACGCCCGCGCTCTTGAGCTTGCGCCGGCGAAACCGGCGCTCGGACGGGAGACACCGCATACGCCTCGGGGGTCCGCCTCCCTCGGGCCTCGATCTGCTCGCTTCTCGCCACGGCACGAGTGGGCGTCAAGACAACGTGCAGACGTTGGGTGAATAAGCAATCTTGCGCCTGGCGGATCTAGCAGGGTGATGAAAAACCCCTGTGAGTCGCAGGCTGCTCAAAAAGGTCCAGATGCAAGGCGGCGAGGAAGCGAGGAGTGAGACATACTCAAATGTACGTTGCAACGACGAGCGACCGTGCCCTCCGTTCGAGCGCCGGCTTCGCCCGCGCCAGTGGGGGAGGTTCGGCCTCCCTCGATCGGCTTGTCCGATCGAGTTGGACAAGGGCAGTCGGGCGTGCCCCCCTCCGAGGAAAGCCTTCGCCGCAGATGGGCCTTTTTCAGCAGCCTGCTAGGTGATCCGGTGTTACTCTTCCTGCGTCTGGTCCAAACACCGCTTCAAGCAGCGACCCAGGGCGGTCACATGAGTGGTCAGAGCGGTCATGTGATTGCCTGGCACCCGGTGGACTTCGACCTCCGCCGCGACCTTGCGCCATCCGAGAATCAGATCATCGGACAGCTCCACTGATTCCTCGTTCGGCCAGATGAGCGTGAGCCGACCGTGGTATGGCTGCGGCACGTAGCGTTCCAGGACTTTGCGGTAGACCTCCCACATGGGCCTCTCACCATGGGGGAGAGGTTCATCTAATGTCGTATGGGATGCGATTCGATCTCTCCTGTGAGCGACCGCCCGGGCAATCGTCCGATATTCCTTCTTTGCCTTCTTGACCGCGAAGGCAATCTGCTCGTCCAGCCCTGACCTTAATAGATGGGTGAATCTCACGACGTAATAATGATGCCGCCGGCGAAAGCGAAGGATCTGGTGACGCACAGTTTGAAACCAAGTTGACTGGTGAAATCCGAGAAGAGATCCGACAGTGGTGATCAGCCGGTCGAGCACCCTGAAGTGGGCGTTCCACGCCGAAGCTGCAATGACCACCAAGAGGTCTACCCTCTGGCCTTGTGCCTGAAGCTGCCGAGCCATCTCAAAGGCGACTACGCCGCCGTTGCAATAGCCGCCCACTAGGTACGGCCCTTCCGGCTGGACGCTACGCACTCTCTCGAGGTGAGAAGTCGCCATTGCCTCGATCGTTGCAGGACCGTCCGAATCGTCAAGCCCGTGGGGGGCCAGGGCATACAATGGCTGATCCTCCCCGAGGCAACGCGCCAGGTTCAGGCAGTATACTGCACCGCCAAAATCCCCATGCAAAAAGAATAAAGGCCGTCTAGAACCGTTGCCGTGAATCTTCACCAGCGGAGAGTGGAAATCTGCCGCCTGGCGCTCCAGCAGTACTTGCGCCAAATGCTCGATGGTGGCGCCGGCAAACAGGGATGCGAGGGGAAGTTTCCTGCCGCAGATTCGTTCGATCTGGTTCATCAAGCGAACAGCAAGCAGCGAGTGTCCTCCCAACTCAAAAAAGTCATCCCGAACGCCGATCCCCTGCACGCCCAAAAGCTCTTCCCAGATTTGCACCAAAAGAAATTCGAGAGGTCCTGTCGGCGCGACATAGCCGTCCCGCGATGCACGCCGCTCAACCGGAGCCGGAAGGGCACCACGGTCAACCTTGCCGCTGGGGGTCAACGGCAAGGCCTCGAGCATAACGAAAGCCGAAGGCAGCATGTATTCCGGCAGTTTTCCATTCAAAAAGCTCCTCAATTCACCAGCCGTTGGTCCCGGCACATTGCCCGAGACTACGTAGGCCACGAGATGCTTCTCGCCCGGCACGTCTTCCCGGGCCACCACGATGGTCTCGCGGACAGCGGGGTACTGTCCCAGAACGGTTTCGATCTCCCCCAGCTCGACGCGGTTACCACGAATCTTCACCTGGTGATCGAGACGCCCCAGGTACTCGATGTTCCCGTCAGGCAGGTAGCGCGCGAGATCCCCCGTCTTGTACAGCCGAGCCCCCCGCTCATTCCGGAATGGATCTGGAATAAACCTCTCGACTGTCAGTTCAGACCGGTTCAGGTACCCTCGCCCAACCTGTACTCCTCCAATGTGCAGCTCTCCGGGCACTCCGATCGGCACCGGCTCCAGCTTGCCATCCAACAGGTAGATCTGCGTATTGGCAACCGGGCGTCCGATCGGCACAATCTGACGATCGCTCCTCCGCTGACACGCCCAGTGCGTGACGTCGACCGCCGCTTCAGTCGGCCCGTAGAGATTGTGTAGCTCAGCCTCCAACCGCGAAAAGAAGCGCTTCTGCAGGGCATAGGGCAACGCCTCTCCGCTACAAATCACCCGTTTTACGCTCGTGCACCGCCCAACCTCCTTGTCTTCCAAAAACATCTGCAGCATGGACGGGACGAAATGGACCGTGGTGATTCCCTGTTCGGCGATCAGGTCTACCAGGTGGGCAACATCTCGATGCCCCCCAGGTCGGGCCATGACCAGGCGCGCCCCGTTCAACAGCGGCCAGAAAAGCTCCCAGACCGATACATCAAAGCTGAATGGCGTCTTTTGAAGTACCCGGTCTGCCTCGGTGAGTCCGAAGGTCTCTTGCATCCAGAGTAACCGGTTGCAAATCCCTCTGTGCGTATTCATCGCGCCCTTCGGCTTTCCCGTTGATCCTGAGGTGTAGATCACGTAAACCAGGTTCTCGCTCGTCACACCGCTGTCCGGGTTGCCGTCGCTTGATTGGCTGATACGTCCCCATTCTGTGTCCACACAGAACAACTCCTCGCCACGCGCGGGAAGCTGTTCGGTGAGCCGCTGCTGGGTCAACAACACCGCCACGCGAGCATCCTCGATCATGAACGCCAGACGCTCCCGCGGATAGGATGGGTCCAACGACACATACGCGCCGCCCGCTTTCAACACCCCAAGGAGTCCGACGACCATCTCCACCGATCGTTCCAGGCAGATCCCGACCAGCACCTCCGGCCCCACCCCGAGAGAGCGTAGATAATGCGCCATCTGGTTTGCCCGGCGATTCAGTTCCCGATAGGATACCTTCTCCTTTCCGACAACAAGCGCAACAGCATCCGGCGTTCGCTCCGCTTGGGCTTCGAACAGATGGTGGAGACATGTCTCCGGATAATCGGCACGGGTGTCGTTCCACTCCACGAGCAACTGATGACGCTCCTCATCTGTCAACATGCGGAGCCCCGAGAGGCGCTCTCCCGGGTCGGTCACGGCAGCGTCCAGCAGCGTCCGAAAATGTTCTGACATCCTCGTGATGGTTGGCGAATCGAAGAGGTCGGTGTTGTAATTAAACAGGGCGTTCAATCCCTCCGGTCTCTCCACCATCGAAAGCGTGAGGTCGAACTTCGCTGTTTCCGAGTCCAGTTCAGGAGGGCTTATCGTGAGGCTCCCGAGTTCAAGATTGTCGATCGAGGGGGCCTGAAGAACACACATGACCTGGAACAGCGGAGTCCTGCTGAGACTCCGTTCAGGTCGGATCATTTCGACCAGCTTCTCGAACGGCACATCTTGGTTGGCATACGCTTCAACTGCTGTTTCTCGGACTCGTTTCAGGAGCTCGCGGAAAGTGGGATTGCCAGACAGGTCGCCGCGCACCACGAGCGTGTTGACAAATAATCCGATCAGCTCTTCCGTCTCGATGCGCGTGCGGCCCGCGATGGGGGAGCCAACAATGATGTCGTCCATCCCGGTATACCGGTAAAGGAGGGTCTGAAACGCTGCCAACAGTGTCATGAACGGGGTGACACCTTCTTCACGGCTCAAGGAGACCAGCTTCTCCGACAAGCTCTTGGGGAGCACTAACGATCGTGTCGCGCCCCTGAACGTCTGGACGGGAGGTCGGGGACGGTCAGTTGGCAAGTCCAACACCGGAAGCGCGCCTCCGAGCTGCCGTTTCCAATACTCAAGTTGATCCCCGAGGGTAGCTTCTAGAAACCGCTGCCGCTGCCAAACAGCGTAGTCGGCATACTGGATGGGAAGCTCAGGAAGTGGCGGGGGAGAGCCTGCCAGACAAGCCTTATATAGCGCCCCCAGCTCTCGAATGAACACGCCCAATGACCACCCATCTGAGATGATGTGGTGCATGGTCAGCAGCAGCACGTGCTCTTCCTCGGCTAGTCTCAGCAACGTCGTGCGAATTAAGGGGCCTTGAGTCAAATCGAACGGTCGCCGACCTTCTCCCATCATCAACCGACGGACTTCGATTTCCTGTCCGGTCCCGGACCGATCGCTTAGATCCACCGTCAACAGGGGCAAAGGCTCGGCTCCTCCGATGATCTGGACCGGTTGCCCCTCCACAGCCGAAAACGCGGTCCGCAGCACTTCGTGGCGCTGCACGATTGTGTCGAGGCTCCGTTCCAGTGCCGCGATGTCGAGAGGGCCACTAAGGCGGATCGCAGCCGAAATGTTGTACGCGGGGCTGTTCGGCTCCAATTGCTGGAGAAACCACAACCGTTGCTGCCCGAAGGAAAGGGGGCATGGCGAGACAAGGTCTCGTCGTGGAATCACCTGACCTGCGGCGACAGGGACAGTCTGTTTCAAGAGTCGGCGTTCGAGAAGCGCCCGCTTCTCTGGCGAAAGTTTCTCGATATGACTGGTGAAATCCGTCATGCGTCTGATCTTCCGTCCGCGTCCTTCGACAAGAGTTTTCTCACTTCCTCATCAGAAAGCCCCTGAAGTTCAACGAGCAAGCGTTCTATGTTCTCATCGGCTCTATGAGACAGACTCGCGGTGATCATGGTAGCCAACCCGGCGACAGTCGGCTGCTCAAAGAGCGCGCGCAACGGCAGCTCCACACGCAAGCTGTTGCGGATCCGAGAAATGAGCTGTGTCGCGACGAGAGAGTGACCTCCCAACTCGAAAAAGTTGTCGTGGATGCCGACCCGCTCAATCCCCAGGAGTTCGGCCCAGAGCCCTGCCAGCACTTCTTCGACCGGTGTCCGCGGGGCCACAAAGGCGTTCTGCTCAAGCGCGCGAACTCGCGCTGGCGCTGGCAGTGAGTTTCGGTCTACCTTGCCGTTTGGGGTCAACGGCAAAGCCTCCAGGGTGACGAACGCCAAAGGAAGCATGTAGTCTGGCAGCCGCTCTCTCAGAAAGCTCCTCAACTCGCTGATCGGCGGTCCCGGCAGTTCCATCGGGACCACATAGGCCACAAGTCGCTTTTCACCGGGCTCGTCGCTCCTGGCCAACACGACGGCTTCACGGACAGACGGGTGCCGCCCCAGGGTTGCTTCAATCTCGCCTAGCTCTATCCGAAAGCCGCGGATCTTCACCTGCTGGTCCTTACGACCGAGGAACTCAATCACACCGTCCGCGCGGTAACGAGCCCAATCCCCGGTCCTGTACAGGAGGGCGCCGGGCTCAGGGTTGAAGGGGTTCGGGATAAACCGCTCAGCCGTGAGCTGGGGCCGGTTCAGATAGCCGCGTGCCAGACCATCTCCGCCGATGCACAACACGCCGGGAACCCCGATGGGCGCCGGTTGCAGATACTGATCCAGTATATAGACGGTGGTGTTTGCGATGGGACGACCGATCGGCACGGTGAGGCTTACCTGACTCGGGTCGCGCATCGAATAGCAGCAGGTGAAGGTTGTGCCCTCAGTCGGACCGTATCCGTTGATCAACTGGCACTCCCGCAGCTCTTGCAGGGCTGTCCGCGCGTGAGGGACCGAGAGTACATCGCCCCCTGCCAACAACTGGCGGATCGACTTGAGGCTGTCCAGGTGCCCTTCCACCATCTGGTGGAACATGCCCGCGGTCAACCAAAGCGTCGTGATGCCATGCCGTTGAAGCGCCCGTCCCAGCTCTTCCAAGGAGGGCGTATGAGGAGGAAAGATGACCAACCGTCCCCCGTTCAGCAGGCAGCCCCAGATTTCAAATGTCGAGGCGTCGAATGATATCGGAGCAAACTGTAGGAAGACCTCGTCGCCGGAAAGACGGACGTAATTCGTATTTTTGACAAGTCGAACGACGCCGCGATGAGGAACGCACACTCCTTTTGGCAAACCGGTCGATCCGGAGGTGTACATCACGTAGGCGAGGGACTCGGCCGTCGTCCCCGTGATCACATTCTCGGAGCTCTCCAGCGCGATCTCGTCCCAATCCGAGTCCAGGCAGACGACCGTGCCCGGATAGTCGGGGAGCCGCTTGAGCACCCGCTCATGAGTGAGCAACACCGGCACCTGCGCATCCGCCAACATGACGGAGAGCCGCCCTCTCGGATACCCCAGGTCCAATGGCACGTACGCGGCGCCAGCTTTGAGAATCCCCAGGACCCCGATCACCATGTTCAACGAGCGCTCAACGCAAATCCCTACGAGGGTCTCCGGTCCAACGCCTAGTGTCCTGAGATAATGCGCAACCTTGTTGGCCCGTCGGTTCAGTTCACCGTAACTCAGCCGATCGTTTTCAAGTTGTACGGCGGTCGCGTCAGGAGTCTTCTCAGTCTGGGCTTCGAAGAGCTCGTGAATGCATTCTGACCGCGGGTAGTCGGTTGTCGTGCCGTTCCATTCGATGAGAAGCTGATGACGTTCAGCCTCGGTCAAGAGCGGCAAGCGCGAAATCCACTGTCCCGGATCCTGAACGATCCCCTCGAGCAGTCTCTGATAGTGCCCGAGCATTCGAGTGATAGTCGCCTCTTCGAAGAGGTCAGTGCTATACTCCCAGACCACCGTGATCCCTCGCGCGTCCCCTTGGGAACCTGTCCCGAGCCGTTGCTCGGCCCGCGGGATGATCGCCACATTCAAGTCGAATTTCGCCGATCCATTATTCACGCCCTCAACCAGATCCACCGTAAGGCCTGGAAGTTCCAGATCCGGCATGGGCGCGTCATGGAAGCTGAACATCACCTGAAAGAGTGGTGAATAACTCAGGCTTCGCTCCGGTCGCAGCATCTCCACGATTCGCTCGAAGGGAAGATCTTGGTGAGCATACGCCTCCAGCGTCGTCACCCGCACCCTCTCAAGCAGCTCCCGGAACGCGGGATTCCCGGACAGATCGGCACGCAGGGCCACGGTGTTGACGATCATGCCGATCAACCCCTCGGTCTCAGGCCACCGGCGGTTGGCAATCCCAGTGCCGATACAAAAATCTTCCTGCCCGGTATACCGATGAAGTAACACCTGGAAGGTTGCCAAGAGGGTCATGAACAGTGTGACGCCCTCCTGCCGGCTCAACGTCCGGAGGGACTCACAGAGGTGTCCCGAGAGGTCAATCCGCCGCTGGCCACCCCGGTATCGCTGCGCCGGCGGTCGCGCCTTATCGATTGGTAGCTCCAAGACGGGAGGACATCCGCCCAATTTTTTTCTCCAATAGTCAAGCTGCGCCTGAGCGACTTCGCCCTGCATCCAAGCACGCTGCCAATGAGCAAAGTCAGAAAACTGAATCGGCAGCTCGGGAAGCTGCGAAGGCTTCCCGGCGGTGAACGCTCGATACAGCTCTTGCACCTCCCGAAGGAACACGTTAAAGGACCATCCATCATGGACGAGGTGATGCTCAACGTGCAGCAGCAGATGATCCTGTGGACTCAAGCGGAGCAAGGTCCATCGTATGAGGGGCAGTTGCGTCAGGTCGAAAGGCTTCCCAAATTCCTCGGCGGCCAGACGTTTTGCCTCCTCCTCGCGTTCGTGATCAGAGAACCCCTGCAGGTCTACAACGGACAACCGAACGGGTGTGGCGTCGTGCACCACTTGAACCGGACGGCCGTCAACTGCCGGGAACGTCGTCCGGTAGATCTCGTGGCGGTGTATGATTTCACTCAGGCTCCGTTCAAGTAACGTAACGTCGAAGGTGCCTCGAAGCCGGAGAGTCGCCTGGAAGTTGTATGCCTTGCTTGACGGGTGAAGTTGTTGGATGAACCATACCCGTTCTTGCGAGAACGAGAGCCGCAAGGCGGTGTCACGAGGAGCGCACGGGATAACAGAATCGGGACGCGGCCCCGAGGCATTGCCGCCCTCGATCATCCGCGCCAAGTCAGCGATAGTCGGGGTTTCAAAGAAATCACGAAACGGCACTTCAACGCCGTAAACATTTCGCACGCGGGACAGGATCAGTGTTGTCGCGAGGGAATGTCCACCGAGATCAAAAAAGTTGTCGTGGACCCCGACTGTGGGGAGGCCGAGGACTTCAGTCCAGATTCCCGCCAGCTCCGCTTCCGTTAACGTCCGGGGGGCCACGAATGAATCCCTGGTCTCCCACAGCTCGGGGATGGGCAGGGCTTGTCGATCCACTTTCCCGTTGGGTGTCAACGGGAATGCCGCGAGAGGCATAAAAGCGATCGGCACCATGTAATCAGGAATCTTCTCTTTGAGAAAACCGCGCAGCTCGATGGCGGAGGGGGTCGTGTCCTGACGTGCGACGAAGTAGGCCGCCAGCCGCTTGTCCCCTGCTGCGTCTTCGCGCGCAATAACCACCGCCTCCTTCACACCGGGGTGCTGACCCAGAACGATTTCGATTTCGCCCAGCTCGACGCGATGGCCACGAATCTTCACCTGCTGGTCGATCCTGCCAAGAAACTCCAGATTCCCGTCCGGGAGGTATCGGGCCAGATCACCGGTCCGGTACAGGCGCGCCCCCGCGTGATCACTGAACGGATTTGGAATAAACCGCTCTGCTGTGAGATCGGGCCGGTTCAAGTATCC
>DATEAO010000191.1:0-3268 GCA_035288345.1 Candidatus Methylomirabilota bacterium
CCGGCGCGGTGCGGGACGGGGACTACGTGCTTGCGATCTGCGCGCGCCAGATGAAAGCAGAGGACTCGCTCAAGGGGAATTGCGTGGTGACGACCGTAATGGCCAACCTCGGGCTTGAGCATTCGCTCCGTGAGGTTGGGATTCGGATGGTCCGAACCGCAGTGGGCGACCGGTATGTGCTGGAGGAGATGCAGCAGCTCGGCGCAAACCTCGGTGGCGAGCAGTCCGGCCACCTGATCTTTTTGGACCAGGCTCTGACCGGAGACGGAACGCTCTCCGCGCTTCAGCTCCTGTCAGTCATGGAGAAAAGCGGGAAACCGCTCTCCGAGCTTGCCCGTTGCCTGACAAAGTTCCCGCAGCTGCTCTTGAATGTTCCGGTGAGGACGAAGCTCCCGTTTGAGCAGCTCCCGAAGTTCGCGGAGTCCCTTCGTGGGCTTGAGCAGTCGATGAACGGCCGCGGTCGGATCCTGGTGCGCTACTCGGGGACCGAGCCCCTGGCCCGCATCATGGTCGAAGGAGACGATCCCCGTGCGATTGAGTCAGCGGCAAACGAGCTCGCCGACATCCTCCGCCGGGAACTGGGAGCGTGATGAAAGCGGCCACGCGTGAGATGTCAGAAGGTCGGGAGTCAGGATCGCGAAAATGCGACGCTCCGAATCACGGACCCCGAATCCCGAACCCCGAACCCCGAACCCCGAGCTAGCGTGTAAATGACGGTCCAGGGGATCGGAGTAGACCTGGTCGCGATCTCGCGACTGCGGCGCGCGGTGGAGCGCTGGCAGGAGCGGTTCCTCCACCGGGTCTTCACGGAAGGGGAGCTTCGTTACTGCATGAGTCGCCGCGATCCCATCCCGCATCTCGCCGCGCGATTCGCTGCCAAGGAGGCCGGGCTCAAAGCGCTCGGCACCGGGCTTCGGTTGGGGGTCCGCTGGCGCGAGCTCGAGGTGAGACGTGAGCGCGGTCAAGCGCCACGCCTGCACCTTTCGGGGGCCAGCCGGACCATCGCGAACGGCGCCGAGACACTTCTCCTGAGCCTGACCCACGAGGGCGATTACGCGATGGCTCAAGCCATGCTGGTCACCTCGGAAGGGGCTACGCCAACTGCCCCTGTCCAGCTCGATCGGACAAGCCGATCGAGGGAGGCCGAACCTCCCCCGGGTGTACGCGGGCGAAGCCCGCGTTCGGACAAGGTCAGTCGATCCTCGCGGTCGAGCTGATCAACAAGTTTTCAAGGTGCTGACGATCACGCGCGGAGTGGGATAGCGATGCTGCCGGTGGTGACTGCGACGGAGATGCGGCGGATCGATCGAGAGGCGATGGAGACGTTGGGTCTTTCAGGTCGAACACTCATGGAGACCGCCGGCCGAGGAGCCGCGCAGATGATTGTCGAGCGCGTTGGTCCGATCAGAGGGAAAGGCGTTGCCATCCTTTGCGGAAAGGGGAATAACGGAGGTGATGGGTTCGTGGTGGCTCGCCACCTCTCGGAGGCCGGAGCCAATGTCTCCGCGTGGCTGCTGGGTTCATCGAAGGATGTTAAGGGTGACGCTCAACTGATGCTTCGCGCGTTTCAGGAGTCAGGAGGGCGCATGGAGGAGGTCGCGGACGTCACGCCCGTTGAGAGGCTGCTTGCCCATCCTGACCTTCTGGTCATCGATGCGCTGCTCGGCACCGGGCTCGGAGGTCCTGCCTCCGGCCTCGCGGCTCAAGCGATTGAGGCGATCAACAGGAGTGGTCACCATGTCTGCTCGTTGGACCTCCCCTCCGGCCTCTCCTCTGACGTGGGGGCGCTGCTCGGGCCAACAGTTCGCGCGAATCTCACCGCCACGTTCGGGGCGTGGAAGCGGGGCCTGCTCCTTTCTCCCGGCGCGATGCGCGCCGGGGAGGTCCTGCTCGTGGACATCGGGATCCCGCAGCCGTTCATGCTCGAGCGGAGCTCTGTCGGCTTGCTGGAAGCCGGAGACATTGCCCGGCTCTTTCCGCCTCGAACCCCTGACAGTCACAAGGGTGACTATGGCCACTTGCTGGTCGTTGCCGGGTCAATCGGAAAAAGCGGGGCCGCTGCAATGGCAGGCCGCTCGGCATTGCGGAGCGGCTCCGGCCTGGTGACAATCGCCACCCCTTCCTCCCAGCAGCCGGCCCTGGCCGCCCTACAGATGGAGACGATGACCGAGCCGTTGCCGGAGACCCAGAGTGGCTCGCTCGCGCTGAAATCAAAAGAGCGGATCATCGAGCTCGCGGTCCGTTGCGATGCCATTGCGCTTGGCCCTGGCTGCTCGCTGGACCCTGAAACCCAGCTCCTGATGAGAGAGCTGGTGCGTGAAGTTGAGCGCCCGATGGTGGTGGATGCGGACGGCCTTAACGCGCTGGTCGGTCATCTCGAGATCCTTCGAGAGGCGAGCTTCCCGCGCTGCCTCACGCCTCACCCCGGCGAGATGGCCAGGCTGCTCGGCACCACGGTGGCAGATGTGGAAAACGACAGGATCGGAGTCGTGAAGAGCGTTTGCGAACGTTACAACATATTCCTGGTCTTGAAGGGGAGTCGCAGCGTGATCGGCACACCTGATGGCCGGGTCGTGTTGAACCCCACGGGAAACCCAGGGATGGCCACGGCCGGGAGCGGCGACGTGCTCACCGGGATGGTTGGCAGCTTTTTGGCGCGCGGGTTCGAGCCGAAGCTCTCGCTTGAGGCCGGGGTCTTTCTCCATGGTCTGGCTGGCGACCTGGCTGCCGGTGAGATCGGAGAAGAAGGGCTGATCGCCGGTGATCTGATCGAGGCGATCCCCCGGGCCATCCGGCACGCGACAGGGTGTGACCGTTAAATCACTCGGAGGGGGGCGCTTGCCCCCCTTCCGAAACCTCCCCCCTGAGCTTGCGCGGGCACCGGTCCCCCCGGCTTCGCTTTGCGAAGCAAAGCGGGGGGGGGAAGCCCGCGCTCGGACAGCACGAAATGAAGCTTGGTTTGTATGAAACAGGTTCGCGTCAAACGTCTGATCGTGACCCGAAGCCCTGAGGAGACCCAGGCTCTGGGAGCGGCCTTGGCCCGACACCTGGGGTCCGGTGATGTGGTGGCATGCACCGGTGAGCTGGGGGTGGGGAAGACCTGCTTCATTCAAGGGCTGATCGAAGGGCTGGGCGCGGCGGGCCCTGTGCTGAGTCCCACATTTGTGTTTATGGCTCACTACCAGGGGCGGCTCCCGATCTGTCACATCGACGCGTATCGGACAGGCTCGCTTGCCGAGATCATCGATCTGGGCGTTGAGGAGTGGCT
>DATEAO010000192.1:0-6048 GCA_035288345.1 Candidatus Methylomirabilota bacterium
GAAGGATATAGGCACGACGCGACACATCTAGTGCCAAGAAGGCATTCTGTTCCACCAGCAGAATCGTCGTCCCCTGATCGTTAATCTTCTTGATTAGATCGAACAATTGATCGACAAGCATTGGCGCTAGACCAAGCGAAGGTTCGTCCAACAGTAGCATGCGCGGCCTGCACACGAGCGCTCGGGCGACGGCAAGCATCTGTTGTTCTCCGCCGGAGAGTGTGCCGGCATTTTGAAAGCGTCGCTCGAAGAGCCTAGGGAAGAGTTCGAACGCGACCTGCCTGCCCGACTCTGCTGAGTCTGGGTTAGAAGCACCATACCCGGCTACGATTAGGTTCTCCGTGACGGTGAGGTCAGGAAAGACGTGTCGACCTTCTGGCACGAGCGCCATGCCTATCCGCACGATTTGATGGATCGCCTTGTGCGTTATGTCCCGGCCATCGAACACAATGCGTCCGCCTTTGGAGCGCAACAACCCCATGCATGTCTTCAGAAAAGTAGACTTTCCGGCTCCATTGGCGCCTATGAGCGCGACGATTTCCCCGGGTTCGACACGGAGGTCGATCCCCCATAAGACTTGTAGCGGGCCGTACGCTGTCTCCAGACCCTCAACTTGCAGCACGCGCCGCCCTCCTACCAAGATAAGCTTCGATTACCTTGGGGTCCTTAGTAATCGCGTCGGGGGAACCGATAGTCAGGCGCTTGCCCTCCGCCATAACGAGTATCTCGTCCGCGATGGGGAGGATGAAGCCCATGTTGTGCTCGATGCAGATAACCGTAATCCCACGAACGCGAATCTCTTCAACCAAGGTGCGTAGCTCGCGCAACTCCCTCGGGTTCATTCCAGCTGATGGCTCATCGAGAAGTATAAGCCGTGGGTCAGATGCCAGCGCTCGAGCAAGCTCGAGACGTCGTTGATCCGCGTACGGTAGTGAACTCGCGACCGCCCCTTCGCGGCCGCCAAGACCAGTGAATGCGATCGCTTCCTTAGCTTTCGCTACTGCCTCTCTCCAAAGCCCCTGGCGAAATGGCTTGCCGTAGGCTTGCTGTGCGGCTGTAACAAGGACATTGTCTAGCGCGCTGAGCGTTGAAAAGAGCTTTACGTTTTGAAAGGTGCGTCCGACACCAAGTCGGGCAATCTTCCAAGATGGCCAACCCTTCACGTCCTGTCCAAGAATGCGGATCTCACCTGCATCAGCTGGGATACTCCCGGTAAGTAGATTGAAGACCGTCGTCTTGCCAGCGCCATTCGGCCCAATAATGCCGAAAATCGCGCTCATTGGGACCTGCAGCACAAGACCATCCACGGCCACGAGACCGCCGAACCGTTTCATAACCCGGATCGCGTCGACAGCTAACTCTGTTGCATTAACTGCGTGTACCTCAGACGCCCGGGTCTTCACTCCTTCAATAGGAGCCACCGTTGATCGGATGAGCTCGACCCTCGGATGAGACGCTCTCCGCCTCGCTTGTTTCATCGAAACATCGGGCTTTGAGTCCGTACTCGCGTATCCTCGCTTCCGCAGCAGCGAAAATCCTTGCGGACGCAAGTTCATTACAACTATGAGAACCAACCCAAGGGCCAATTGGCGGTACAAGTCAAGACCTAAGAAGACTTGCGGCAGGGCTGTTAAGACCAGGGACGCGAGCAGTATACCCAACCAAGTGCCTCCACTGAGTATCACCACAGCGAGAAACAGTATCGTGGTATCTACATTTGACATGGATGGATCAGTGATACTTGCGTAGTGACCGTAGGCCATACCGGCTATTCCTGCGAACAGACTGCCTACGATGAGCGCCCCCAGTTTATACCGCCATGTGTGAAGTCCAGCGGCCGCCGCGGCTTCTTCGTTGAGACGAATTGCTTCCCAAGCCAACCCGAAACGAGAAGAAACGAGGTTCTGGTAGGCAAAGAACGAAAGTGCAGCAAGAGCGGCAACGACTCCGAAAAGGAACTCGGGCGAGATACTGGTGAGGCTAAAGAAATTGGGAAGCGGGATGCCCGAGATCCCGAGGGGCCCGTTTGTTAGCGACTTCCAGTTCACGATGACACGTCGCACGATCTCAGCAAACGCGAGCGTCACCATAGCTAAGTAGTCACCCCTGAACCGTAACGTGGGGAATGCCATGAGGGCGGTAAGAATACCTGAAATGACAATCACCGCTGCAAGGGCCGGAAGAAATTGCCAACCCAATCGGACCATCAAGATGGCTGCTGCGTATCCGCCAATCGCGAAATGGGCTGCAAAGCCAAAATGAAAGAGACCCGCAACAGTAAGGACAAGATTGTACCCAAGCGCTACGATTGCGTAGATAAGAGTGAGGGTAGCAATGGAAAGGACGTAAGCACCTGGTCTGACAATCATGAGTAGCACAGCCGCAACCAGGATCAATATCAATGCGGGGGAAAGACCCGCAGCGAGCGGAAAAGCAGTAGTTCTAACGGGAATGTACGCAAATCGACCACGCAAGCGTTCAAGCCGCAACTTCAGTCCGCCCTCCTAGTAGTCCGCTAGGCTTGAAGAGAAGCGTGGCGATCAGAACCAAGAACGCGATTGCGTCAGTATAGGCCGAACTGATGTATGCCGCGCCAATGACCTCGGCCACGCCGAGAATGAACCCGCCAAGCATGGCACCCTGGATGTTGCCAATACCGCCAAGAACGCAGGCCGCAAATGCTTTCAGCATCACTGCGAAACCGATGGTCGGCGACACACTTCCATATCGCCAGGCAAGCATCACGCCACCAATGAGTGCCAGCGCACCACTGATGGCGAAAGTCACCGAGATAACCAAGTTGACATTCACTCCCATGAGAGCTGTGGTGGGCAGATCCTGCGAGGCAGCGCGAATCGCGATGCCGAGGGCTGCCCTCTTTATGAACAGTTGGAGCACGACGGCCAAGATAACTGTCGTAGCCACAGTGACGAGGATTACAATGGGAACGTTCACACCGACGATAGATATGTCACCAGACAAAGGAGCAGGAAAAGGTCTCGTCTGCGGACCCTGGAGGACCATGATCCCATTCGATAGCACGTAGCTGACACCCATAGCGCTTAGGAGCGGCGCAAGCCTGCGGGCGAAGCGAAGACGGCGATAAACAGAAAGCTCAATGAACACGCCGAGTAGCGCCGTGAAAATAGCCGCAGCCGCAACAGTGGGCAGGAAAGGTATGCCGGCACTGAGCAGAACAAGGGCGACATAAGTCCCGACCATCAGGACGTCGCCATGGGGCAGATTGATAAAGAACAAAATCCCGTACACCATCGTAAATCCCACCGCGACAAGGGCATACACGGAACCGAGAGCCAGGCCATTGGCCAACTGTTGGAAGAGAGTGAGAATCATCCGCCTGTCCTGATAGGTTTCGTGATACCAACAAGGCTTGGAGGGGTGTTTGACCAGGGACCCGGGAACCCAAGCAGGGCTCCCGGGTCTCTCCTGTCAGGCCCAAGCCTCATGACCTTGTCTCGCGAAACCTACTGCTGCTGTGGAGCCAGTACCCACTGCCCGTTCTTCACCTGTAGAATGACCATCGGGACGTACACGTCGTGCTTCTGATTCCACACCATCTTTCCAGCGGCTGTGTCGAACCCCTTCGTAGTGCCTACTCGACTGAGGTAGTCTAGAATCGCTTGTCGCGTCCGAGCCCCGTGTCGTAGTACGTCAGCGAAGATCATCACAGCGGCATAAGCCTGAGCGCCATACTGCTCCGGCAGTTGCCCGTAGGCCGCCTTGTAGTCTGCAACGAACTTCCTAGCCAGCTTGCTCGGCGACGAGGGGTCCCAGTAGGCCCCGGCGTAGACGCCTTCAGCTGCGGCACCGCCTAGTTTCAGAAAGTCAGGGCCACCAGCTGACTCTACAGCAATGAACTTCGTCCGAAACCCTGCTTCCCTAGCCTGCCTTACGATCAATGCGGATTCATTAAAGAAAGTGTTGAGGAAGACCACATCGGGGTTCGTACCTTTGAGTTTCGTGATCTGCGCCGTGTAGTCTTTGTCGTTGAGCTGGTGTGTCTCAACCGCGATAATTTGACCGCCGGCAGCCTTCACAGCCTCCTCAAACGGTCCTTCGACGGTTTGGTTCCCTTCAGTCTGAGCGAACATAACGGCGACGCGCTTCCCACCCAACCGTTCTACAGCGTACTTGCCAAGCTGTGTCCCCTGTACATCGTTTGTGACGGCAAGGCGGAAGAACCACTTACTGATCCCACTGAGATTGGTGCTTGTACTATGACTCAGGACAGGCACCCCTACACGAGTGTAGATAGGCATCGCTGCAAGGGTGTTGGTGCTCGCGAAATGACCGATCACGGCCAGGACTGACTTGTCTTGCGCCAAGCGCTGCGCGACCAACGGCGATTGCTTGGGATCCATCTGGTCGTCCGCCAAGAGCAGTTTGATCGGGTGACCATCAACGCCCCCAGCTGCCGTCAGTTGGTTGACGGCAAGCTGCGCGCCGTTCTTTAGCAGCACACCGTACTGGGCATTTGGGCCGGAGATGGGTCCCGCAAGCGCGATAACGAAAGGCTGTCCAGGCGCGCCCCATGAGGACTGACTAGGGGCGCTTACATACAAAGTCAACGCAGCCAGAGTGAGCACCAGAATCCTTGCGAGCACCGAAGATCGCATGTCCAACCCCCCCTCCTTTCGGTTCTCGTACAAGAGGATTGCTATTCAGCTGCACCGTGTCGGCGCATGACCGCCTGATAAGTCCTCCCTTCCGATATCAACTTCAGAAGCCGCGGACGATAGAATTCCGTCTGCTGTCAATACTTGAGTGTCTATGCAGTGCTGGGCTACGAACCGGGACTTCCCACTGCCAAACACGCTTCCCCAGGCTTAGAGTATGGAAAGTCTCCGTAGATCGAATGCCCTTGATTTTTGACAACTTGTGCACGAGAAATTCGCGGAGATGAACGTCAGAGGCGAAAGCTGCGAAGATGAGAAAGTCGAATCGCCCCGTCAGTGTGGCAACAAAGGTCACTTCTTCGAGCCGGGACAGTTCTTTCTCGGCTGGCTCTAATTGGGCTAAGTTCGCGCTAGCGCCTATTAGGACCTGAATTGGATATCCAATTTTCGCCGGATCAACCACAGCTGAGACCCTAAGGATCCCGCTGGCGCGCAACCGGTCAAGTCGATTTCGCACGGTTCCGTGAGAGACGCCCAGGTCTTTCGCAAGGGCAGTGAGAGCTTTCCGGCCGTCCCGCTGCAACTGACCGATGAGCGCGAGATCTAATTGATCTAAACTGAGGGTTGCGGGGACCTTCAATGCCATTCTAGCAAAGTAGGTAGCACATTTCTATCAATTTGTCAATGGATTGCTTGAGTGACTGCAATTGTAACGCGGCGTTCTCAGTCAGCGGAAGTTCCGTCGGCCCGGCCTATAATATTGATCCGGCGCTCAGCCCTAGCTGTGGGGGATCCGCTGTAGCCAAACTGTAGCCAAACGCACGGACTTGAGCCAACATACGCGGACTTTCATGGACGCGGGGCTCCGGCGCAAAGCTAAGCAGGACGTCACTCATGGACGTTTCCAGATAGCGGCGGATAACTCTGGCAAACGCGCTTGACCTGCTTTACACGCAGGGGGTCAGGGGTTCGAATCTCCTCGTCTCCACCACCTCCTGGAATGAACCTCAACCTAGGCAGCCACGGCTCATGGCGATAGCCAGAGCCATCGTAGGATGCGGCCCCGGGAGGGATGAACCACGGCTTTCGGAGGCAGCCCGCGCGGGCTGGACTCGACGGACTGGGCCTGTGCTAGGAGCGCAGCAAGCAGCGTCAGGGGCCCCTGATCATGGCCTGGCAGGACGGGAAGGCAGATCTGTTTGGATAAAGAGCCGAGGTCACTCACGAGGTACCCACGTCTTCCCCGGAACTGAGGGCAATCCGCTCGGAGAAGGCGGCCACCCTACCAAAGGACGTTGTGAGGCGGGTTTCCAGCGGCCAACCAGTTCAATTCCTCTGCCAGCATCTCTAGCCGGACCAGGTTGCGCTCTGCTGCGTCCGCGGCACGATGCGGACTCAGCACGACATTCGG
>DATEAO010000193.1:0-22037 GCA_035288345.1 Candidatus Methylomirabilota bacterium
GAATGGCCGATTGACCTTCCCAACGATCTCATTCCCTCCGGGGGACTTGCGCCTGTCGCGTCGTCACTGCCAGCGCTCCGCGAGGTAGCGCTTCT
The DNA here is from genome assembly GCA_035288345.1 of Candidatus Methylomirabilota bacterium. Lineage (GTDB taxonomy): Bacteria > Methylomirabilota > Methylomirabilia > Rokubacteriales > DATEAO01 > DATEAO01. The sequence goes on from DATEAO010000193.1 coordinate 96, forward strand.
CCTGCTCGAAGGCCAGGCAGGCTCGCTCGAGCCAGCGCTCCGTCTCAATGGCGCCGCCCTGGAGCGTCTCGTGGATCAGGGTGGCGGTTCGCCCCAGGTAGAGCGGCACCAGCGACCGGAGCAGATGATCGCGATGCAGGATCCTGAAGCGATGGCCGAGCGCGAAGTCGTAAACCACGCGGGGCCAGAGCTGATGCGGGAACCGAAACGCCTCATCGGGCAGCGCCCCGAGCGCAAGCACTTCGGCGAGATGGTCCGGCGCGAGGACCTGGGCCCAGAGAGGCATCAGATCTTTCAAGCCCAGCCTGAACGCGCTGACCATCCGATCCACATTAATCTCCATGGGCTCTGTTCCTAAGGGGAGGGGTGCCCCGAACTCCTGAACGGGCTCGCTCCCTCTCACACCGGGCCACACGTCAGCCGTGTGCTCCAGCATGGCAAATGCCGGGCCTATGGTCTGTGCAAAGATCGTCGCGAGGTCGTTCGACCGCACCTGAGCCTCCAGCACGCACGGCCCTAGCCACGCCTCGGCAACCGCAAATCCATCGGTCGCCGCAACCGCGGTCATCCAGAGGTCGAGGCCGTGACGCTCGAGATCCGACCGGGTCTCCTGGCTCAAGAAGTGATCGATCAGCCGACCGGAGAAGCTCACGTGATCATGCCACGGCTGGCGGATGCGCTTTCCGTAGAGCGCCCGAACCAGCGGATAGATCAGCCCTCGGGTGAGCGTGCCCTCATAGCGGTGACGCTGGTAGAGCGGCGCCACATAATCGCCCCCATCGTCCAGCACCGGCTTGAACAGTCGCTCAATCCACTCGGGCGTCATGCTCTGACAGTCCGGCGCCACCAGCACACAGGCCCTGGCCTCAAGCTGCCGCGCGGCTTCCAGAATGGTCCGCTGCGCCCGACCCCGCCCGGGGATGCCGTGAAACGGAGGGCTGGCCCGTTCTCCGGGTGGGGCCTCGTGACGAGCAATAACCTTGGGGATTTCCCACTCAACTCCCGCAACGATCGCGAGCGTGCGATCTGCCGAGCCCGCGTCGGACACCACCAGCGCCGCGCGCGCGCCTGCGAAGTATTTGGCGAGCCCTGTCCTCGTCACTTCGAGCACACGTTCAATGCTCTTTGCGTTATTGAATGTCGGGATGCCAACCACGATCTCAACGGTTCCAACGCTCGCTAACTGCTGCTGCACTTCCGGCACGAGCATCCCAGTCGCTTACGGTCGTCGTGGCCGCCGTTCCAGCCGTATCATGTGGATCGTCCCGTCAGGTGAACGAGGAGCGCGAGATAGTCGCTCAAGTGCCGGGTGATCAGGAAGTTCCGCCTGACGTGCTCGCGGCCGGCGCCACCGATCCGGGCCACCAGCTCGGGGTTGTTGAGCAGGTGGCGCAGCCGGAACGCCGCGCCCTCCACTGAGGTGACCGTATAGCCGGTGACATCATAGATGATCTGGGCCGGGATCCCGCCTGACGCCCAGCCGATGACCGGCTTTCCTTTCCACATCGCCTCCGCAATCCCGATAGCAAAGCCGTCACGAGCCGACTTTTGGAGCACAACAGTGGCCGCGCGCTGCAGCGCATTGATCTGCAGATGCGCATCGGGCGGAAGATCGAGCAGGACAATGTCGGGGTCGTGAGTGGCGGTATCTCGCACGACCTCATGCACGTCAGTGTTCTCTGAACCGGCAGCGCTACCTCCGCCCACGAGGACGAGCCTGACATCGTGGTGCTTTTTCACCATCCGGTAGGCGTTGATGATGCCGATGGGGTCCCGATAGCGGTCAAACGGGCCGACCTGAAGCAGGAGCGGCTTGTCCTGCGGCACGCCGAGAGATGCCAGCAGCGTCTGGACCTCGCGTCTCGAGAGGTCGCGGTTCTTGTCAGAGAGCGGGTCGATGGACGGATGAATGATGAACTTCGGAATGCCGAGCTTCTGGGAGAACTTCGGCAGCGAGAAGACGGCAGCATCGTAGCGGGTCACGTACCGGCGGAAGAAATTCCAGATCCGTCGGTGCGGCGACGAGAGATCGACATGGCATCGCCAGACCCAGGTCCCTTCAGGGGGGCGGTGCTCCACCAGCGAGGCCGGCGGCGAGTCGTGGACGAGCACGAGATCGGCATCAAGATTGAGCTTCAAGGCGGTCAGGCGGTTCATCTCGAGGTAGTGCTGCAGCATCTCATCGGTAATGATCTGGTCTTCGCCCTCGAGCGCAGCGTGAATCGCTTTGGTCACACTGAAGAACTCGGCATCTCCCCCGATGATCTCCCAGCCGGCCTCGATCCCCAGGTCGACCATGATCGGGACGAGCCTCTGAAGGATCTCCGCCACCCCGCCCCCGTAGCGCGTCATGCTGACGTGCAAGAAGCGCCGGCCTCTCACCTTTTCGGCCAGCTTGAGCAGGAGGTCAACGGTGCCTTGAGGCGCGACGTCACGATAGTCTTCAATCTTGATCATGTCGGCTCCTGGTACGCCTCCTCGGCCTGCTCAATGGCCTCGACGAGCAGGTTCAGCACGCGCGCCCGCACCCGTTCCAGGCTGGAGAGGTAGAGATCGATCCGCTCGACGTGCTCGGCAAGATCCGGACGGCTCAGCGACTCCCTCAGCCACGCCGCAAAGTCCCCGGAGCGACGCCCTAGCCGGGCGCGGGCCTCCACCAGATGATAGTAGATCGCGCTCGCGTCCACGTCCGCCAGGCACCCCCTGAACTCCTCCAGGCCCCACGCTTCATGCCCGGTGGGGACCTCAACAACGTGAGATTGAACGAAGTAGAACGGCTCTCCGTAGTCCGCCCGCGGCACGGCTGAGAGATGGGAGAGGTGGTCGTCGATCACGGAGATCAGCTCCTCGCGGAGCTGCTCGAGGGTGTCAAACTCGAACGGGTCCACGACGGCCAGACGCTCACCCAGCATCTGGTCGCGCAGATGGACGACGGCCCAGGTCGCGAAGTCGTTGGCGTACGGGCCGACGAAGTAACGGTGGCGGAGGAAGTAACCGTAGGTGTGGTAGAAGATCGAGCCGGCCGGCACCTCTTCGAGGCGCTCGATCAGCTCCCGTTCGCTCTGCGCCCTGAGCCCCACGTCCTCCAGAAGCTCGATACACCCGATGAAGACGAACGGAGCGCCCGCCTTTTTCATGACGCGCCCTCCTGCTCCAGGAGCGCCACCGGAAAGCTGGTGAAGACGGCATCCAGGAACAGCGCCGGAGACCCGTCGCGCTCGACCACCTCGACATTCTCTTCCGTGAGGAGATTTCGGTAGCGGCGGCCCGGTCGCTCCTTCGGGAGGCGGAGCCACGTGTGCCCCCACAGTTCTTTCCCGAGCGGCGGTCCCTCAATGTTGAGACGGGCCAGGAATCGGGGCGCCACGGCGATCACCATATCATTGCCCGCGCGACGCGCAATAGCGCAGAGGTGGTCCCGGCGAGCCCCACTCGGCTCCAGCGGAAGATATTCCCCGTCAAGAAAGAGCTTCGGATGCTCCTTTCGATACGTGAGAATCTGGTGGATCAGGTAGAGTTTGATCCGACCGTCCGCTCTGCTCTCCGTCAGCTCCTGCGCCAGCGCGCTGAGGGGTGGGCCGGCTGCCGCAACCCTGGCGGTTAACTCATCCAGGATCCCGCGCCTCCGGGCGAAGTCGACCGGTCTCCGATTGTCCGGATCCACCAGACTCAAATTCCAGAGCTCCGACCCCTGATAGAAATCAGGGACGCCTGGAGCCGCAAGCTTCAGCAGGGTTTGGGAGAGCGAGTTATAGGTCCCCCACTCCGCGACCTTCCGCTGGAAGGGCAGGAAATCTTCGAGAAAGCGATTGCGGCGGGTGCGGTCGAGGATCGCTGCGATGAAACGCTGCACCGCCTCGTCGTAGTCGGGACGGGGGTTCACCCAGCTCGCGTTCACTTTCGCCTCCCGGAGCGCCTTGAACATGTAGGCCTGAATCCGCTCGACGAATCGCGCGTACTCCTCTTCGGTCACGGGCTCGAATGGCCAAGCGCCGATCAGCGTCTGGTAGAGGAAGTACTCCTCGTTTCGGTCCGGCGCTGGCTGGCCATCCACCACGCTTTTTTTCTCCCTGTTAAGCCGGTGCCACCGCTGAAGGCGCGAGCGCCACTCCCGCGGGACCTCCGAGAGGACGTTGATGCGGGCGCGCGCGTCTTCACCGCGCTTCGTGTCATGGGTGGAGGTGGCGGAGAGCGACCACGGCCACACGGCCTGGCGCACCACGTTCCGCTCGTGAAATTCGGCGATCGGTATGCCGAAGCGATCGGGAGCGCCGCCCACCTCGTTGAGGGAGATCAGCCGGTTGTAACGATACAGGGCCGTGTCCTCCAGCCCCTTCGCCGTAATGGGCGAGGTGAGCTGCTGGAACCTCATCACGAAGTCGAACTGCTCGTCCGCCCGGTCCGGGCTGGCCGTGTCGACGAAGCGGAGCAGGAGGAGGTCGCGGATGAAGTCGAAGACCGAGCCGCTGATGGTCGGGTTCTTGCGCTTGGCCCTGGCCACGGCCTGGCTCACGTATCTCCGGTCACGCTCGGAGACCAGGAGATGCTCCTCGCCGATGTAGGTGCGATACACCGGGAAGCAGGCGATGATCTCGCGGAGCGCACTGGTCAGGCTCCGATCGGTAAAGTCGCGGGAGATCCTGTGCTTCTCGGAGATCCGGGCGAGCCGGTGGCCGAGCACGTTGATCTCTCCCGACATCGTGGTTTCGATGATCAGCTTCTTGCACTCGTAGACCAGCTCGGCAAAGTTGAGTCGCGCCCCGATGAAGCGCGAGTAGGTTTCCTCCATCGCGCGCTCGCCCATCGGGTCGACGAAGATCCCGTTGAGCGTATTGAGAAAGCCGTACCCCATCGTCCCGTGGATCGGCCAGCGCTCCGGAAGGGGCTCGTCCGGCACTCTGATCTTCTCGGCGACAATATAAAACGGCCGCGCGATCGGCGAGTCGGGCTCCCCGGTGACGCGCCAATCGAACTCCGCGAGGACCGACTCTTCCCGCGCCTGCTTCTCTTCTGGTGCCGTCTCGGCGAGCCTGGCCAGGCGGCAGGCCACTTCGAGAAAACAGCGGCGCTGCAGGCTTCTGAAATACTGGCCAGGGGCGTAGAGGCCGTCCGGGTGGTCGATGCGAAGGCCGCTGACCCAGCCGGCGCGAATCAGCTTGAAGACGAGGCGGTGGGCCTCCTCGAAGACCTGGGGCTCCTCCATCCGGATCGCAGCCAGCTCGTTGATGTCGAAGAACCGCCGGTAGTTGATCTCATCTCCCGCCACCTGCCAGAAGGCGAGGCGGTATGCCTGGGCGCTCAGAAGCTCGTCAAGACGGTCGAAGCTTGCCGGGTCACCCTTGACGCCGTTGATACGACGGACGTTCTCCTGAATAAACGCGTTGAGCTCTGGAGACTCTTTTGCCAGCTCGGCCAGCCGGCGCTTGATGATCTGCTTCTCGCGGCTCCGCTCAATTAACCGGGCTGGGTCGGTCTCTGTTTGAGGAGGGAGGTGCTCAAGCGCGGTGAGGATGCTCTGAAGCTCGAGCAGGTGCGGGTGCTCCTTGTCCAGTCTCTCTTCCAGCTCCCCCGCACGATCCGCCAGCACGTTCGTGCAGGTCCGCGGAGCGACGGGAAGCAGGATGTCGTGACACCTGACGTGAAACGCCCCTTCGTGAAACTCCAGCGCCAGCTCCTGGCTTTCCAGGACCCGGCCATACTGGTCTCCCAGAATGGGGAGCAGGACCTTGTTCTTAAGCTCAGGCTTCACGGGGTCCCAATCAATGTCGAAGAAGTGAGCGTAGGGCGAGGCCGGGCCGTTTTCGAGCACATCCATCCACCAGGCGTTCCGGTTTCCGGAGATCCCCATGTGGTTCGGCACCACATCGACGATCAAGCCCATTCCGTGCCGCTGGAGGGCTTCGGCCATGGCGGCGAACTCCGCTTCACTCCCCAGCGCCTCGTTGAACCGATTGTGATCCGCGACATCATAGCCGTGGGAGGCCTCGGAGCAGGGCTGGAGAAACGGAGAGAGGTAGCAGTCGGTCACCCCTAAAGCCGCGAGATACGGAACAAGGTCCCGGACGTCGGCGAAGGTGCAGCTCCGATCGAGCTGGATCCGGTACGTCGAGAGCGGGATGCGCCTGAACGCCTCGACACAGCGGTTGAAGGATTCGAGTATCTCCTCCGGCACCATCAGCTCCACTCCGCCATGTGCTCCTGGTTAAAGTCAAGATAATAGGCCACGTGCCACGGAGAAAGCGCGCGCCCGTTCTCTGGCGCCGTGGAAAAGACACAGTGTCCTCTGGTCTCCAGATGGGAAGGCAACACAGAGGGCGCGGGCCCCAGGTTCGCGACAAGTCTCAGTGTGGCCTTTCGCGGGAGCCCCCACTCAACGATGAACGTCGATTCCCCGTGACGCGCGGCGCGCGCGTGAATCATTTCACTCCTTCCCAGGCGCGGCGCAATTTCGCGCTGCCGCTGGCGGAGCAACCCTCGCGTCCATTCCCGGAAGCTCCGGTGTTGAGGTTGGTCGAGCGCGTCCCATCGAAGCTTGGAACGTCGCACGGTCGCCTCGTCCTGAGGGTCAGGGATCATCACGCGGCGCGCGGGATCTCTGAACGCCGAAAAGCGGGCGAACTCTTCCCGCCGGCCCTCGGCAACTTTGGGCCCGAGGTCGGGACCCAAGTCTGAGAAAAAGAGAAACGGCTCGGACGCGCTCCACTCCTGGCCCATGAAGAGCATCGGCGGGGACGGCGCCAGGAGGATGACGGCGGTCGCCGCCCTCACGGCATCGTCCGTCGCCAGCGCGGTCAAGCGCTCGCCGAAGGCGCGGTTGCCGATCTGGTCGTGGTTTTGCAAGAACGAGACGAACGCGGCGAGCGGAATGCCATTCGTCGGCTCGCCGCGCGGGCGCCCCCGGTACGCGGAATGCTCCCCCTGATACGCGAACCCCTCGGTCAGACAGCGGATCAGGTTCTCGACCGGATCCGGGTAGTCGATGTAATACCCTTCGCGTTCTCTGGTCACGATCGCGTGGAGCGCATGATGGATATCATCGTTCCACTGGGCGGCGTAGAGTCTCCGCCCTTCCGGCTGCCTGGCGCGCAGATAGTGAGCTTCATTGCCGTCGTTTTCGAGCACCAGATGGATCAAACGAGATGCGCCCGGCCCGGCGTGCACCGCTGCCGCGATCTCCTCCAGGATGTGAGGAGAGGAGTCGTCGAAGATCGCATGGACCGCATCAAGACGCAGGCCGTCGAAATGGTACTCCTCCAGCCAGAAGAGCGTGTTCTCCCGGAAGAAGGCGCGCACGACCTCGCTCCGGGGGCCGTCGAAGTTGATCGCGTCGCCCCAGGGCGTGCGATGACGCTGGCTGAAGAACTGAGGCGCGTACATCCAGAGGTAGTTCCCGTCAGGACCGAAGTGATTGTACACAACGTCGAGAAAGACCGCGAGGCCGCGCGCGTGGCAGGCCTGGACGAGCGCTTTGAGGTCCTCGGGGCGGCCGTAGCGGCTGTCTGGGGCGAACGGGAACACACCGTCGTACCCCCAGTTCCACCGTCCGGGAAAATCAGCCACAGGCATCAGCTCGATTGCGGTGATCCCGAGGTCGACCAGATAGTCCAGCTTCTTCTCCGCTCCCCGGAATGTCCCCTCTGGAGTGAAAGTCCCGACGTGAAGCTCGTAGAAGGCCATCGCCTCCCACGGAAGGCCGCGCCACTCGTCGGTCCATTCGAAGCTCTCGGGATCGATCACCTCACTCGGACCCTGGATATCCTCCGGTTGAAAGCGCGACGCCGGGTCCGGCACGAGCTGCCTCCCATCAATCAGGTAACGGTACCGGCTGCCTGATCGAGCGTGATCCGTCACGACGCAGCCCCATCCACCGCTGTCGATCTTCATGGGGATCGGCTCGGCCTCCCTTTCCAGAAAGAGGTCCACTCGCTTGGCGCTCGGCGCCCAGAGCTGGAACCTCACGCCCTCGCCCTGGAGCAGCTCGGCTCCAAACGGCATCCGGTGACCAGACCTCATGAACTCATGGGGCGCAGCATTGATGGTTTTTGTTTGGCATTACCGATTCCCTTGCTCCTTCGCAGGCGGCTGAGGTGGCGGTAGCGGCGCTGGTGGCGTTCCGGGAGTTGCCTCACCCAATTTTCTGACCCGATCGATCGTCGGGTCGTCCACGAACGGCTCGTAGCGCCTGATCGCCAGCGCCAGCAAATCCCCCTCGCTCACCAGCAGGTCGATCTCCGTGACGCGCTTTCTGAAGGTGGCAAGGAGCGTCCCCAGCTCGGTCCTCACGGTGAGCAGGAGCCGGTCCTGCTCCTTGAGCTTGCGAACAACTTCCCCTTCAACGACCACTCCCTTCCCCACAGGCAGATAACGGCCGGCGGCCCGCGGCACAAGAACAGTGCCGGCTATCCCGACCGCTATTCCCACCAAGAATATGAGTAGAACAACAAGCCAGCGCTTCATGGTCGCACCCTCACGCGGCGGACGGGCCTCCGGGCCCGGCCTCTCCGCCCCCTGGCGGTTTCTCTTTTCCCCGGACAAGCCGCTCGATCCGGGAGATCGCATCCGCGGTTTTGTCCCTGGCCGTTTCTGTGTTGGCGTTGAGAGTCTCAATTCTGTGGTGGATCTCTCTCATGCCTCCCGTCCGAACGAATGCGAGGAGTGCAATCACCAGTGCGATCACGGCAATGATCAGCGCCAAGGTTTCCATGATCCTTCTCCTTGTTAACCCTTCCCTAAGAGCGAGGGGAGCGGAGCGAGCGCATCGTCACCTTCCGGCTGCCTCGTCGCATCCAGCCTTCAGATCCAGCTTGGAGATCCAGGACGGCGTGATGCCGGCGCCCCTCAGGCTCTTGAGCACGCGCGCCGGTGTCCGACTCGCCACCTCTCTTCTTACCAGTTGAGCAATCCTGATGCCAGCGCGACAAGGAGACATTAGATGGAAAGTCAAAGCGGCTCAATAGGTTAGTTCGTAGAAGACAGAGCAATGTGTCCCAAGATGCTGACACGTTGTCGCCACAGCGACATACTGACGCCAGCAACTACCATGGCTCGTCTCGCACACCAGAAGGTTTGACTTCTTGCTACACCGACCGCGTCCTCTCCTCGCGCGAGTTGTCGGCGTCACCCTGACTCCATTTCCAATCGCGGATCTCAGGCAGGTCGTCCCCGTGCTCGACGATGTAGGCCCTATGCTCGATCCGCCTGTCACGCATCGCCTGCTTGACGTGAGCGGCGCGATAGCCGAGCCCGGGCACTCGATCGATCACGTCCATCACCAGGTGGTAACGATCGAGGTCGTTCCTGACGACCATGTCGAACGGCGTTGTCGTGGTCCCTTCTTCCTTGTATCCCCGCACGTGGAGGTTCTTGTGGTTCGTCCGGCGATACGTCAGCCGGTGGATCAGCCAGGGATAGCCGTGGAAGGCGAAGATAATGGGCTTGTCGGTGGTGAAGAGCGTGTCGAACTCACTGTTCGTGACCCCGTTGGGATGCTCCTCGCTCGGCTGGAGCCTCATCAGGTCCACAACGTTCACCACACGGACCCTCAGCGCTGGGAGATGCTGACGGAGCAGGCCCACCGCGGCCAGGGTCTCAAGGGTCGGGACATCGCCGGCGCACGCCATGACGACGTCGGGCTCGCTGCCTTGATCGTTGCTCGCCCACTCCCAGATCCCGATCCCGGCCGTGCAGTGCTTGATGGCGGCGTCCATGTCGAGGTACTGCGGCGCCGGTTGTTTGCCGGCGACGACCACGTTGACGTAGTTGCGGCTCCTGAGGCAGTGGTCGATCACCGAGAGGAGACTGTTCGCGTCTGGCGGCAGATAGACGCGGATCACATCGGCCTTCTTGTTCACGACGTGGTCGATGAAGCCCGGATCTTGATGAGAGAAGCCGTTATGGTCCTGCCGCCAGACGTGTGAGGTCAGGAGGTAGTTGAGCGAGGCGAGCGGCGCGCGCCAGGGAATCTCGTTGCACACCTTCAGCCACTTGGCGTGTTGGTTGAACATCGAGTCCACGATGTGGATGAACGCCTCGTAGGAGGAGAAGAGGCCGTGGCGGCCGGTGAGCAGGTACCCCTCGAGCCATCCTTGGCAGGTGTGCTCGCTCAGGATCTCCATCACGCGGCCGTCGGGCGCGAGGTGGTCGTCCTCGGGGACGCGCTCGGCCATCCAGCTCCGGTCAGTCGCCTCGAAGAGGGCGGAGAGGCGGTTTGACGCGGTCTCATCGGGACCGAACACCCGGAAGTTTCGGGCGTCCATGTTGAGCTTCATGACATCGCGCAGGAAGCCTCCGAGCGCACGCGTGGCTTCCCCGAACACAGCGCCGGGCGCAGGGACCTTTACAGCATAGTGGCGAAAATCGGGAAGCTTGAGCTCCTTGAGCAGCAGGCCGCCGTTGGCGTGGGGGTTGGTTCCCATGCGGCGCCGCCCTTTCGGCGCAAGCTCGGCCAGTTTCGGGATCAGCGTTCCGCTCGCATCAAACAGCTCCTCGGGCTTGTAGCTCTTCATCCACTTCTCGAGGAGCTTGAGATGCTCCGGCTTCTCCGCCAGCTCTGCCAACGGCACCTGGTGCGATCGCCACGACCCCTCGGTCTTCTTCCCGTCAATCTCCTTAGGGCCCGTCCACCCCTTGGGAGTTTTCAGGATGATCATCGGCCAGCGGGGACGGCGCGCGGACCCGTTGGCACGGGCTTCGTGCTGAATCGCTCGAATCTCAGCGATCACAGTCTCGAGCGTGGCCGCCATCATCTGATGCATAGTGGCGGGGTCATCTCCCTCGACGACATGGGGCCGGTACCCATAGCCGACGAACAGGCTCTCCAGCTCCGCGGGAGTGATTCGGGCGAGAAGCGTGGGGTTGGCGATCTTGTAGCCGTTCAGATGGAGGATAGGCAGAACCGCCCCGTCTTGAACGGGATTGAGGAACTTGTTCGAGTGCCAGGCCGTGGCCATGGGCCCCGTTTCCGCTTCCCCGTCGCCTACCACGCAGGCCACGATGAGGTCGGGGTTGTCAAAGGCCGCGCCGTAGGCGTGGGAGAGGGCGTAGCCCAGCTCGCCGCCTTCGTGGATCGAGCCCGGAGTCTCGGGTGCGGCGTGGCTGGGAATCCCGCCGGGGAACGAAAACTGCTTGAAGAGCTTCTGCAGACCCTGTACATCCCGGGAGATGTTCGGGTAGATTTCGCTGTACGTCCCTTCCAGGTAGGTGTTCGCGACCACGCCTGGGCCGCCGTGGCCGGGGCCGGTGATGAAGATCATCTCGAGGTCATGCGTCTTGATCGCGCGGTTGAGGTGCGCGTAGATGAAGTTCAGTCCCGGCGTCGTGCCCCAGTGGCCGAGCAGCCTCGGCTTGACGTGCTCGAGCTTCAACGGCTCCTGAAGCAATGGATTGGCGAGGAGATAGATCTGGCCCACGGAGAGGTAATTCGCCGCGCGCCAGTACGCGTCGATGGCCTCAAGCTCGGCGGGAGAAAGAGGACCACCCATCGTTGCCTCCTTCCTTACGAGGTTCGCTTCAGCTTACGCCGACGCTCACCGGCGGAAGCTCGACCGAGGGAAACCGTCTGACGAGCGATAGGCGCCTACGCCTTGCGCGAGCGTTTGAACGCCTCACGCCCGGCCTTGACCCCGGCCTTGATGCCCCTGGAGAGGCCGGTGGCGGAGGCGCGCAGCTCGCGCGCCTGGTCGAGCGAGCGCTTGAGCGTTGGCTCCACTGAACGCATGAGCTTTTCCACGCGACGTCGCCCCGTCTCGATCGATTCAGTGACCCGGTCTTTGGAGTTCGCGAACGTGCTCTTGACGCGTTGCACCTGGCTCGCGGCGCGCTTCTCCAGACGCACCAGACGGACGCGGGCTTCCCCGCGCGCCTGTGTCGCCTGGCCTTGCAGAATTTTGAGCTGGCCTTCAAGCTTCCGGACGCGCCCCTCCAGCGTCTTGAGCTTTCCCCGGGCCTGGTCCATTCTCCCTCGCAGCATTTCTTTAGCCATGACGATCACTCCTTTCGAATCCATGTGCCCAACCGTCCCCGTCATGCGGGCAGCCCGAGAAATCGCGCGTTAATGGAGACAATGACCGTCGAGAGGGACATCAAGACAGCGCCGGCAGCCGGAGAGAGCAGGATGCCGAAGTTGTACAACACTCCCGCAGCCAAGGGGATCGCCACCACGTTATAGCCCGTCGCCCAGAAGAGGTTTTGGACCATCTTGCGGTACGTGGCGCGGGCGAGCTTGACGATGGAGACGACGTCTCGCGGGTCGCTTCGGACGAGCACGATGTCCGCCGACTCGATTGCCACGTGGGTCCCCGCTCCAATCGCGATCCCCACGTCTGCTTCCACCAGCGCCGGAGCGTCGTTGACGCCGTCGCCGGTCATCGCAACCGTGAGACCACGCGATTTGACTTCGTTGATCTTGGCGGCCTTCTGATCGGGGAGCACCTCGGCAAAGAAATCGTCGAGCTGAAGCTCTTTCCCCACCCACCGCGCCACCGCGGTGGAATCTCCCGTCAGCATCATCGCCTGGATCCCCATCTCTTTGAGCGCCTTGAGCGCGCGACGAGACTCAGGCCGGACCGTGTCCGCCAGCGCGATCGCGCCTTTCACCTGCTCGTCAACCAGCACGAACACCACGGTCTTCCCCTCGGCTGCCAGCTCCTGCACCCGGTTGTCATCGATCTTGAGCCTATGCTCCTTGAGGTAGCCGGGACTGACGATCTTGACCTCTCTGCCGTCCACCGCGGCCTGAGCCCCTTACCCGGGATGGCTTTGAAGTCAGTGTCAGTGGGAGCTGGAAAAGAGAGTCCCTTTCCCTTCGCGCCGCGCACCACTCCGGCGGCGATGGGATGCTCCGACTGGCTCTCCAGGCTCGCTGCAAGGCGGAGCAGCTCATCTTCGCCGGCATCCCCGAGCGCGACAACCTCGGTGACGCCGAAGCGCCCTTCGGTCAACGTGCCAGTCTTGTCAAAGACAATGGCCTGGAGGCCGCGTGCCCGCTCAAAAGCCGAGCGGTCTCGGATCAAGAGACCGTGGCGCGCTGAAAGCGAGGTGGAGACGGCAACCACCAGCGGGACGGCGAGTCCCAGGGCGTGGGGACACGTAATTACCATGACAGTCACCATCCTGCCGAGAGCGAAGCTGAACTCCTTTCCGAGTAGGAGCCAGACTGCGAGCGTGATGCCGCCCGCACTCAAGGCGATGACGGTGAGCCAGAGCGCCGCGCGGTTGGCGAGATCTTGCGAGCGAGAGCGCGATCCCTGTGCCTGGCGGACCAGCTCGATGACTTGGGAGAGATAGGTCTCTTCGCCGGTCTTCTCGATCTCAACGGTGATCGCGGACTCGCCGTTGATGGCGCCACCGATGGCCTTGTCTCCTTCGGCTTTCTCCACCGGTCGGCTTTCACCCGTGAGCATCGCCTCGTTGACCGTCGTGCGCCCCTCGACAATAACGCCGTCGGTGGGAATCTTCTCGCCCGGCTTGACCAGCACGCGATCCCCCTTTTTCAATTCGGTGACAGGCACCTCCTCTGTGCTCCCGTCCTGCCTGAGCCGGTGGGCCTCTGCGGGCATGAGCTTGACGAGCTCCTCCAACGCGCTCGACGCCCCCATCACCGAGCGCATCTCGATCCAGTGCCCCAGCAGCATGATGTCGATCAGCGTGCCAACTCCCAGAAAAAGACCTCTCCCCGAAGCCCGAAGACTACCAGGCGGCTGTAGCCGTAAGCCACCGCGATAGCCAGCGCGATCAGCGTCATCATTCCCGGCTGCCGCTTGCCAAGCTCTTCGAAGAGCCCCTTGAGAAACGGCCAGCCGCCGTAGAAGAAGATGACGGAGGCGAACGCGAACTGCACGAAGCTGTCGCCGGGGAACCGCCAGGCTGCTTCAACTCCCAACACACGCTGAATGAGCGGGGCCAGCGCCAGGACAGGGATGGTCAGCACGAGGGAGACAGAACCGCCTTCGGAAGTCAGCCACCATGTGCGTGTGATGGGCCTGGTGGCTCCCCTCATGGCGCATACTTGGCCCCTTGTGAGCGCTGTGACTGGCGGCCATATGGCTGTCGTGACGGTGCCTCATGTCGTGATGTACCTCTTCCTCCCGCGTCCGCACCGTTAGGCTCAGTAGCGAAAGACCGCGGTCAGCGGCGCCTCGTCAGGCATCTCCTCGGGGGGGACAGCGTACACTGTCCCGCCGTTGAGGATCGTGTGGATGGCCGCGAAGTTCAGGAGGTCCTCGGTCTGACCCGGCGCCTCCTCACCCAGCTCGACGGCACGAGTCTCCGGATTGAAACTCCCCCAGATCCTGACGCCCACCGCAACGAAGAGCAGCTCCACGCGACCGTCACAAGCCGCCGGCACCACGTCCCGCAACTCGCTTGCCGCCTTGTCGGTCCCCTTCAGCTCTATGTACCTGGCGGCTGCCGCCTCCCTGGCCCGGAGGAAGTGGGGCTTCACGAGCGGCCAGGCGCGGCCGTGCAGCTCGTCGGCTCGCAAGGCTTCGGGATTCCCCATAATCTCTTCCTCCAGGAGGACGGGATGGCGGTTGGCCTCCCGGTAGATCGGCAGGAGATAATCCACCCCCGCCAGGACCAGGGGAAGCGGAGCGCCCCTCAGGAGACCGTTGACGGCGTGGCTCACCTGCTGGAAGAAGCGGAGGAGGTTCTCCTTGGCGTCGTCGATCCCCGTGCCGTGTCCGTGAAACATCGCGGCGCGCCGCTCGCCTGCCGCAGGCGTGCCGGTGTGGAACTGGAGCTGCCGCTCAGGGTCGTTGTAGCGGAGGGCCTCCTCGAGGCTCTGCGGCGCGCCCGGCAGCTCGACCTCACTCACGTGGTCGCGCGTTCCGGCGAGCAGCCTGACCTTGTTCTGACTGAGCGCGAGCACGTAGAAGAGGCCGTCCCCGCCCAGCAAGGCGACCAGCGGCTTGATGTGGAAGCGCTCGGCGACAACCACCAGCTCCTCGAAGCTGAGCGGGACCCTGAAGGTGCGGATGAGGCCCGGGGCGATGAACAGAGCCAGCCCGTCGCTCTGGTACTGCCAGAAGGTCAGGTCATCAAGCAAGCGGCGCGCGGGCCCGAGGAGGCCGCGGGCTTGCCGAGCCTTGAGGCCGGCGGCAGCCAGGCGCTTCTCCGCCTCCCTGAGCAAATTCTTGAGCCGGACGGGATCCTGCCGCGCGTGCGTCCGCGTGTCCGGCCCGGCCCGATGCGCCGGCTGGAAAATTGATACACACGGCCCCTCGCGTGTCTCCACGAGCCGCTTGAGCTCCTCCCGCGTCACGACATCCATCAGCCTTCACCTCCTGTCATAGCCCTCGCGCGTCGCCCCGAGTGAGCAGAGGATGGACTCCAAGTTCGAGAGACTTCCGATCGATAATAAGAATGCTCAGGGTCGTCAAGCTGTCTGCTACAGCAGCTTCTTGATGAGCCGAAGCTCGTCGCGCACCAGGCGCGGCAGCAGAAACTCCCGGCGCACGTGCTCGCGCCCGGCCCGTCCGAAATCGCCTCGCTCCCCCGCGTGTTTCAGCAAGTGCGCGATTTGCTCCGCGCATTCCTCGACGGTTTGCACGAGATACCGATCGAAACGCTCGGGGAACTGCATCGGGATCCCTCCGGCCCTCCCGGCAACGACCGGCTTTTCTTTCCAGAGCGCCTCGGAGACCACCAAACCGAACCCTTCTCGCAATGATTTCTGGATCACCACATCCGAGCCGCGCTGGAAGACGTTCACTTCCATGCTGCCCACGCCTGCGAGGTTCGTGAATACGAAGAGGTCCGGGTCGTTCGCCGCCTCCTCTTCGACCTTTTCCAGCATGGTCCATCCCTCCGGATCATCGCCCGCCATCGCGCCGATCAGGGCCAACTGGACCTCGGCAATCTCTTCCTTCACCAGCCGGTACGCCCGGATCACGCCCAGCGGGTCCTTCCACGGATCGAACCTGGAAACCTGCACGAGCAGCGGCCGATTGAGATCGATCCCGGAGTCGGCGATCGCCCGCTTGCAGACATCCAGCGGCAGCTCCATGTTCTTCGTGGCGAGCGGGTCGATCGCGGGCGCGATGAAGGCCGCCCGGTCTCCGTCGAGGCCCGGCAGGAGAAAGTCGGCCATGGTGAAGATTAGACGGTCGTACTCGGCGATGAACGGCTTCAAAAACTCCCGGACCTCCGAATCGGCGGCCGAGCTGTCGATGTGGCAGCGCCAGACCCACTTGGCGCCGCGGGAGCCTGCGAAATGGCGGATCGCGGCGGGCTGCGGGTCGTGCACGATGATGACGTCGTATTCCGTATCGAGGAGCTGGGCCGCCTGCCGGTTGGCATCGAGGTAGAGATTCCGTTCTTGCTCACGCAGATCGTAGTGCGCTCCCTGAAGCGCGTTATGAAAGGCCTTGGTCACCGTGAAAAACTCGGGCTCGCCGTGGATCAGTCGCCACTCGGCCGAAATGCCCAGCGCCAGCAACACCGGCAGATGCCGGGAGAGCAGCTCGGCAACGCCGCCGCCGAAGGCCGTGGAATTTACGTGGCCGATCTTGACCCCTTTAAGGTCCCCGGCCAGGGCGGTGATCTCATCGATCAGATCATCGCCGACGAGCGGGCGATAGTTCTCTACGTTGGTGGATGACGAACAGCAGTGGCGTCCGACCGACACCTTTGTCAGCATTCCCTTTCCTCCATCGGCGACACCGTCACGCAATCCGATCGGCGCGTATCAGACAGCCTGCCGCAGAATCGCCGCCGACTCCTCCGGCATCATCGTCGTGATGTAGATTCCCGACCCCAGCTCGAACCCCGCGATCGTGGTCACGCGGGGCACGATCTGGATGTGCCAGAGGTAATACGGTTTGCTCTCGTCCTCGATCGGCGCGGTGTGAATGATGTAGTTGAAGTCCGGATCTCCCAGGATCGCGGCAAGCGCGAACAACGTCTCCCTGAGCACCGGCGCCAACGACGCGAGGTCTTCGCCCGACACCTGACCGAATGACGGCTGGTGCTTCTTGGGTGCAATCCAGGCCTCAAAGGGCGCTCGAGAGGCAAACGGATGAAACACGACGAAGCGGTCCGTCTCCTGAACGAGACGCGCCTTCGCCTCGACCTCCGCCTCCACCAGATCGCAGTAGAGGCATCGCCCCGTGTCATCGTAGTGGCTGATCGCCACCTCGTACTTCCGCCGCATCTGCATCGGTGCCACAGGGGTGGCGACGAGCTGCGAGTGCGGGTGCTCCAGCGAGGTGCCAGCGCGCTCGCCGTGATTCTTGAAGATGATGATGCACTTGACGCGGGAATCTTCCCGGAGGGCGTGGTAGCGCGCCTGATAGGCGCGCAGAATTCGCTCCACCTCCCCGTTTACTGCTCACCGGGGGCCCGAGCGTCACGAATATCTCTCAGCCAGCTCGCCGCCATGGCCCGCCAAACGGCATGACACCGCCCCACGGATTAACGTGGAGAATCCGAAGCTCATCCTGGGGTCCCTTCAGCTCAACCGAGTACATCGTGCCATGCATACCCGTGAAAGGCAGAACCTTATCCACCGTAAAGCCTTTCAGGTACTTGTCGGCGTACTGCTGGGCGAGCTGCTTGGCGTTCTCTTCGGTGACCTGTGTCCCAGGGCCGGGCTGCCACCACCCCATGCCCGGGCCCATCTGGCCGGGATACATCGGTCCCCAGCCCATCTGGGCATAGGCCACACCAACGAGAAGAGCAACGATGGCCAAAGGTAAGACTACACTCAGAACCTTCCTCATCATTTTCACCTTCCCTCCGTCGCAACATTCACACTGTGTTCTTTAAGCAGAACCCGTACCATTCCCTCCAAGCTTTGTCTTTTAACCTGTTGAGGGCGATATCCCCATAGAGCCTGAGGAGGTCACGCCCCAATTGAGGAATGCCCACCCCACCCGATAAAGCAGTTGAGAAGACAGGAGCACGCGCGTGCCCACCCTGGCGTTCACGCTAAGGACGATGCCCGAGTAGGCTTTTCGTTCGGCGTAAGCCGGATGAATGGCGACGAGCATCGGAACCGCCATAGCGATGCGAACACTCCCTTTGCCATCGGCCGCTCCCTCCTTGGGATACGCTCGTCAGGTAGAGATTTGCCGAGGGACGCCGGCTTTTCGGAATTAGGACTGGTCGGCCACGGAGACCCTCACGCTCGCGGCTTCCTCCACATAGGGCATCGGAACGTATGAAAGTTCGAGCCGGATGTCTCTGAGTGTCTTCTCCTTAAGGCCGACTGCCGGAAAGGGCACTTGAATACCCTGGGAGATCGCCATTCCCGGATCCAGACGCTCCTGATAAGCCAAAAAGGTGAAGTTCGTGTCCTGCCGACCTTCGGCCAGCGGGATCGGCTTGCCCTGCGCGTCCACATACTCAATCCGTCCCCCGACGAGCCTGACTGTCCGATCGTTTGAACTGTTCGTGAGGTTGAGCGTCGCGTGCAACTCCGGAGGGGTCACAACAACGTTCGTCTCTGGCCGGACGCGTTCAACGATCGTCAAGTCTTTAAGCTCTCCGGAGAGAAACGAAAGTTTCACCGATACTGCGCGAGGCGCCAACGAGATCTGTTTCTCCTCGATCGTAGAGCCGGCGGGGCCCTGCTCTTTCTGAGTGCAGGCAGCGAGACCCACTGCGAGCAGTCCCAACCACACCACCAATGCGATTCGCCGATAGTTCATGATGGGACCTCCTTTTCAGCGCCGCTTGAGAGTAAGCGGCGATCACTCCCTGGCACGCTGACCGGGCTCCGTAATGCGCAGCCGAAGTCCGCTTGCTGTGGAACATACGTCGATGACCAGACCCTGCAGGGGCTCGAGATACTCTTTGCTGATCAAGAGCACCTTTGCTCCTTTGTGCTGCACGACCTGATCGGCGGGCTTTTGCCGGCCCCGAACGAGCATGAGCCTTCCCAGCGGTCCCGGGGCCAGCCTCATGCCGACCTCAGGCTCGTCGATGTGCGCGGAAGACCGAAGCTCCAGCAGCACTTCCTTGGCCTGATGAGTCACTGTCATCATTTTTTGAAACCTCTTGCCGCCGGCGCATTTTTTGCACAAAATCTCTGTCACCTGACAATTGGAGCTTCCGCAATATCAGTGCCAGAACGGGTCCGGCTCTCCGGACAAAAATTTCACAAGCTTGACACCAAGTTTCGGACGGCTCGTGTGAAGGCCCGAATCGAACCGAAGCTCAGCAGACGACAGGATGTCGCTTGAGCGACATGATGACGTGGAAGATCCCGATATGAACGCATCAACGACTTCAGGCGCCGGCTCCGAACACCGCAACCAGATTGTGCTGGCTGTTAACTGCGGAAGCTCATCCGTCAGGTTTCAGGTCCTGGAGTACGATCGAGGCGATGAGGGCAGCTCCCGACAGCTCGCTCGGGGAATGATCGATGGGGTTGGAAGGGAGGCGAGCTTCGTGGCCGACCTGGAGGGACGCCAGACCTTTCGCCAGACTGCATACTTCCGGGATCACGGGGCGGCTGTTCGGAGAGCGATCAAGTGGGTCAACTCGACCGTGGAGGACTTGACTGAAGGCGCGACGCGCATTGCTGCGGTTGGGCACCGTGTCGTGCACGGTGGGAGCCGGTTCACACACCCTGTCCTGATCAACGAGGAAGTGATTGCTGCGATCGAGGCGCTGGCTGAGCTGGCGCCGCTCCACAACGCGCCGAGCCTCGCAGGCATCCATGCTGCCAGAGAGATCCTTGGCGACCGCGTGCCGATGGCGGCGGTGTTCGATACGGCGTTCCACGCATCGATGCCCGCCTACGCCTCGACATACGCGCTCCCGCACGATCTGGCGAAGCGGCACGGCATCCGCCGCTTCGGCTTCCACGGGATCTCATACCAATACCTCCTTTCCCGTTACGCGAGCTTGACCGGAACGCCCCCGGAACGCGCGTCGCTGGTGGCGTTCCATCTGGGCAACGGCTGCTCAGCCGCGGCGATGCGAGGAGGAGGATCGATCGACACCTCGATGGGCTTCACGCCGCTCGAAGGGCTCGTCATGGGGACTCGGTCGGGAGACCTCGACCCCGCGGTCGTTTTGCACCTCGCTCGTCGCGGCGGCCTGTCGCTTGACGAGGTGGAGCAGGCGCTGAACGGTCGCTCGGGCCTTCTCGGGCTTTCGGGCCTGAGCCGCGACATGCGCGACCTGTTGGACCGCGAGGCGGAGGACCCGCAAGCCCGATTGGCGGTCGAGCTCTTCTGTTACCGCTCGAAAAAGTATCTCGGCGCCTATCTCGCCGCGCTTGGAGGAGCCGACGCGGTCATCTTCAGCGGCGGCATCGGGGAGAACTCGCCCGATGTGAGAGCCAGGATCTGCGAGGGGATGGGCTGGTGCGGGCTTCTGATCGATCCGGAGCGGAATCGAACGACCGTGGGAAGAGAAGGATGGATCAGCAGCGCCGAGTCCCGGATCGAGATTCTTGTGATCCCTTCAGACGAGGAGAGCATCATCGGTCGGGAGACCGCCGCTTGCCTTCGCCGCGCGGAGGGATCGTGATTTCCATCGTCGAATTCATCAAGGAGGATGACTCATGCCAGGAATCTCAATGGAGCAAATCGCGCCCATGCTCGTCTCGGTCGCCGGCTCGGCGGCCCAATCAGGGTTGCGCATCGCGATCATCGTGGTCGGTGGTTACATCGCCGTCCGACTCGTGCGCATCGCGCTCCACAGGCTGGAGGCTCTTCTCGTCAAGGCCGGGGAGGCGACTGAAACCGTCCCCGGCGCGACCCGCAAGCGCGTCACCACGCTCACAGGGCTTCTCCGGACGCTCTCTCTGGTGGTGCTCTGGGCCGTGGTGGCCATCATCGGCCTCGACCAGCTCGGGCTCGACATCACGCCCATCCTCGCGGGTGCTGGGATCGCCGGACTGGCTGTGGGGTTTGGCGCGCAGAACTTGGTTCGTGATCTCATCAGCGGGTTCTTCATGGTGCTGGAGAACCAGGTGAGGGTCGGCGACGTCGCCGTCGTGAACGGCACAGGAGGTCTCGTCGAAGCGATCACCTTCAGGACCATAGTCTTGCGCGACCTCGCCGGCGTGGTGCACGTCTTCCCCCACGGCACCGTGAACACGCTGGCCAACATGACCAAGGGATGGTCAGGCTACGTCATCGATGTGGGGGTCGCGTACAAGGAGGACACCGACCGGGTGGTCACCGTCATGCGCGACGTTGCGGAGGAGCTGCGGCGGGATCCGGCCTACGGGCCCGTCATTCTGGAGCCCCTGGAAGTCTTCGGCGTGGATGCGTTTGGAGAATCCGAGGTCACGATCAAGGCGCGATTCAAGACCCTGCCGCTCCAGCAGTGGAACATCGGGCGTGAGTACCGGCGGCGGCTGAAGAAGGCGTTCGACGCCGAAGGGATCGAGATCCCGTTCCCGCACCGCTCGATCTACATCGGAGAGGCCACGAAGCCGCTCCAGGTGCTGCTGAAAGGAGGAAACGGAAAGGAGTAGGCCCGGTGCGACCGTGCCGGTCGCATGGCTCCATGGAACGATGGCGCTATCGCTTCCTGCCGAGCGCCACCTATTGTTCGGTGTGCCGGCTCAATTCGCGCGAAGGCCGGCGGGCGGTCTTAGAACAGTCTGGCGCCGGTCTCCCCATCAAAGAAGTGCGCCTTCTGTTCATCGAACCGAACCGTGACCTGCTCGCCTGCCTGCACCGTCACGTCCGCTGCCACGCGCGCCCGGAGCCGCTCCTCCCCCCAGACGAGATCGAGCCAGGTCTCCGAACCCATGGGTTCAACAAGGGAGACCCGCGCCTCAAATCCCGCGGCGCGCATTGCGCGAACCACCTGGAGGTCTTCGGGGCGCACGCCGAGAATGACCTGATCTGAGCGCGCCGCGGCCTGAACCTGCTTGAGCATCCCGCCCGAAAGCAGGTTCGCGCCCATCTCGCCGAGCGTGAGGAGATTGATCGGCGGGCTTCCGATGAATCGCGCGACGAAGAGATTGGCGGGGCGGTG
>DATEAO010000194.1:0-4598 GCA_035288345.1 Candidatus Methylomirabilota bacterium
CCAGGTCTCGCCCAAACCATCGTAGCTTTCTCCGTTCGGGTCGAGGTCGACCACTCCGTCACGGTTTCCGACCGTAAACAGGAGCTCGGGAGGTTGGAAGCCGGCGGGGACAGCGAGTGAATTGGTTCCGTCCCATTCCCCAACGGCGGTAACATCCAGGGCGGTCAGGAACTTGCCCCCTGGGCCCCGTCCGAAGGCCAGCACGGTGCGCCACTCGGGGTTACCGCTCGGTGCGTCCTGAAGAAAAGCGTCTTCCAGGGTGGCCGAGGAGGCAACGAAGAACTCATGGTTCGAGACCCCGTTGTTGTCGGCCACGATGTTCCTCACCAGGTTGGGCAGCTTGGTGAGAAGGTCGTGGGGGATGTAGCCGTAGATCTCGTAGCCGTTGTCGGCCCGAAAGGCGTGCAGCATCCCTCCGTTCGTCCCCAAGTAAACGACCGTCATCCGGTTGATTTGCTCGTCAAAGAAGGTTTGGTATTCGGCGGCCGGCTGCGGTGGGTCGGCATCGGGTGACCGGGGCGGATTGAGCGCGACGGCCGGTGCGGAGTTCGTTGCATCAAGAAGCTTCCAGGTGCGGGTTCCATCGGCTTCGAGCTCGGAGAAGTTCAGGGTGATGCCATCGGCCTGGTAGAATCCGTTCGTAGGGTCAACGACCAGCCGCCAGCCCTGGATGATCTTTTCCACCATCTCCACCGCATCCACATCGGTCTTCGCCCCGATCCCGGTGGGATCGAAGTCGCTCAAGAAGCCGGCGGCCACCCCCAAGTCGCTCGGAGCGAGACTCGTCGTTCCCAGCGTTGAGCTCAACTGAGCTCCGGTTCCGTCCGGAAGGTTGTAAAAGATTCTCCGTGGGTCGACGCTCATCTCGCGATCTCGAAGTACCTCACCGGCGTCCCAGAGCTGCGTGAAGTCGGCGGCCCGGGTCTCGTCTGCCTGAACTTGGAAGGTGTTGAAGGCCCGGAGGTGCCCCGCGAACCCCGGCGTCTCGACCGATGTCGTGAAGAGAACATTATTGCGGTGAGACACTCTCAGCGATCGAACCTGGGTATCCCCCGACCCGCTGGCCAGCAAGTCCGCGTTGGTTAGCCCTTGCGTCGTGTTGGTGTGGCTGACCACCACTTCCTTCACCGAGCCCACCACCGAGGCGGACAGCGTGACTTCCGCCGCCGGAAGCCCGATGTTGGCGAATATGTCCCGAAGCGCTTGATTCAACTGAGCCGCATTGTCGGCGAAGAAGGCGGGCCGGGCATCGGGCCGGAAGGCGATCCCCGAGGCTTCCCAAGCCAGATGGTTGGCTCGCGCCTTGGAGGCGTCGGCGAGGCCCAATCCGACGACGAAGACATCGCCTTTCTCCGCGCTCGCTCTGTCCGAGAGGGAAGGGTTCAGTCGCGTATAGGCAAGCTGTCCCTTGAGGCCGGCATTGTAGGCGCGGCGGTCGTCCGGCGTGGTCACGTCCTGCGTGGGGCTGGAGCTCCCCGATTGGCTGCGGAGAAAAACGGGGAGGGTCGTCTCGACTCCCGACAAATCCTCGTCCCAAGCGTTGTCGCTGCACTCGCAGGTATCGTCTCCGTCCGTGAGGATGATGACGAAGTTCTGTTGATTGAGCAGCAGGCCGGGGAGGAAGTTGTTTTGGATTTCGGTGCTGACTTGATCCAGGGACTTTCCGTTGGGAGTCCAGCCGTTCGCCTGAGCCAGCCCGAGCTTATCCAGGATCTGCTCGCGATTATCGGGGCCGCCGCAGGCGGGAGGGTTGATGAGGCTGCTTGACCTTAACCCCTGGCACTGCACCTCAAAGGGATCGCTGCAGGCGGGCACGTTTTGGGGGTTTCTGTCGAAATGGACGAAACCCCAATTGACCAACGGCTGCTGGGAAGAATCGACCAGCTGGTTCAGAAGGTCGCCGATGACCACCTTGGCGGTGTCCAATTTGGATGCGCCGCCGCTCTGGAACGGTTCCCCCATGGAGCCGGAGGTGTCGAGTACCAACCACACATTGTGTCGGACGCCGACGCTGAGCACGTCCAGAAGATCCTGTCCCCGCTCGCCGATGCAATCGGCCTGCGCCCGTCCGCTCCGAGCCCAAGTGAGCGCCAAAACGGCGGCAAGAAACGTTAACGCCATTCTCTTCAACACGGACATTGTCATGATTGCCTCTCTTTGGGTTCTCCGGCTGCCTCCATGGGGCTCATGTCACCGGTCGAGCTGTTCGCCAAAAAATCGGAACCAGGAGCGCTCGACTCTCTCGGGAAACCAACTCGAGGGCAGGGTTCGCACCGGCTTGTTCGGGGATGCGCCCGGGAGTAGATGATGGGGCGAGGTCTTAAAGAGTGCCTGCTTTGAGCCTTCGCAAGAACAGGAGCGACTAGCACGAAAGCCAAGAAAAAATGCGTTCTAGGGATGGCTTCCACGACGCTCGCTCAAACCGCGAACCCCATCCGACGGCGGCGGTCCCAAATCGGCCGCGATTACCCTTCCCACGTCACATAATTTTCCCTTTCGCTCGATTGGCGAGCAAGACCCGCGCCAGTGCGAAAGCCGACAGGAGAATGCTTGTAATCTATTGTTTGGAGGGGATTTATATCACAGACACCGTCGCCGCCCCCGAGCCGACGTTCGTCCTAGTTGTTACTTTTCGTGACAAGCGAGGAAGCCAGACGTGGAAGAGAGAGACTCCGCCCCGGCTTCTATTCCAATCTGGGTCACCTGAAAGAGGCGAACGAATACCGCGAGTGGGCCTTCCAGAATCGAGATCGACTGTCGGCGCGTGAAAGGTATTACATCGAGGGGCACTATTACTGGCCCCATTATGATGAGTACGCGCAGACCATCTAGGCGTTCAAGAAGGCGGTGGAGATCTACCCGAGCCACGGCTCGGCACGGAACAACCTGGCTTTTTCCTACCTCTTCATGGAGCGCTACGACGAGTCGATTGCCAACTACAAAGAGCTGACCGATCGGAGCTGGGGTTTCTTCGGAACCTATGACGGGTTGGCGTGGGCGTATTTTGCCAAAGGGGATCTGGAAAGCGGGGAGAGGGTCATTCTCGAATACTTGGAGCGGAACCCGGAGAGCGGAGTCGGGCATCGCTTCTTTGGGGATCACCTGGTCCGCGCCGGACGACTTGACGAGGCGCTTGCCGCCTATGACAAGACCAACTCGTTGGATCCGGGCGCGGGGTTGATAGCCAACGGCCGTTGGCAGGTTCACGTTCTCCGGGAGGAGTGGGAACAGGCGGAGATGGAGGCCCGAAAGCTCGCGGGTACCGACGATGCCTACTGGGAATGGCTGGGCACGATGCACCTCGCTACCGGGGAGCTCTACCGCGGACGGTCGCAGGATGCGCTTTCATTCTTTAGGCGGGCGGTGGAAGCCTATCCGGAGCTCGATCCGGGCCGGACTGGTGCCTGGATTGCCTCGGCCGGCCTGTGGCTCGAAAGCGGCGATGCGGCAGGGGCGCTGGAAGACGCCCAGCGGGCGGAGCAAGACGGGGGCACGACCGTCGGCCGCTACTGGGCAGTCTTGTTGTCCGCCTTGGCGCTCGCCAGGTTGGATCGATGGGAGGAGGCGGATCGGGCGGCGGAAGAGATCCGGGGGTTTGACGGAAACGATTCCCAGCGAGCGCTGGAAGAGAACGTACGGACACCTCACCGGTGTTTTCTCGTTCTTTCGTGGCGATGCGCGGGAGGCGATTGGGAAATTGACCGCTGCCGCGGCGCTGCTTCCGGCACGGGCGGCACCCCATTCCTTCGATTCTAATGAGCACGCGCCGCTGTGGTTCGATCTGGCGTCGGCCCACATGGCGAACGGCGACAACGAAGAAGCGGCGAAGTGGTTTCTACGTATTCTCGAGAGCACCACCGAGCACATCAATTGGCCCATTCCGTACGTGCGCAGTCTCTACTTCCTTGGAAAGATTCACGAGCAACGGGGCGAGCAGGACAAGGCCCGTGAGTACTACCAGCGCTTCGTGGACTTCTGGGGAGAGGGCGATCTCGATAGGGAGCGGGTCGAGGAAGCCAGAGGCAAGCTAGCGAGCTGAGCCAACCGAGGTTGGATTGACATCGCAGGAGGTCGACGAGAAGTATCCTCAATCCCGGCCCATGGCCATCGACCGCCGCCTCATCATCCGCATCGGGCTGACCGGCGTGAAGAGCTGGTCGTCGGCCGGAACCAGCATGCACGTTCGCTACGACCTAGCCTGGCCGAGGGAGCCCCCTGGGGCCCCAACCCTCTCGAAAAAAGGTACCCGCGACCCCGCGTAGGGTGTTCGCTTGAATGCGGCTTGTCGAAAATGCTTACACTACATATCGGATCCGGCCGGGACTGCGCCGAATCGCCGAAAGTCGTTGAATTCTTTACCTCAACTGCCGATCGGGCACCAACGAACGCACCCAGGGCCGGCCCAAACCGTCGGCAGACTTTACAAAGGAAGACCGCCGAGCTTCTCGCGTAACTCGCACAAGGTCTTGCGTTCCGAGGAGTAAGGCGAAATGGCACGATGTGTGCTGTGAGCTTCACCATGTTGGGTAAGTCTCGTACTCTGCGTGCCGCCGCCATCCTGACAGTCCTGTATGCCAACGTTCCGTTCGCGATGGCGA
>DATEAO010000195.1:0-11063 GCA_035288345.1 Candidatus Methylomirabilota bacterium
ACGTTCAGCAGAAAGTTCAGCTTCACGCGATTCCCGAAATAGGCCCGGCGAACCCTGGCGACGCCCGCCAGGAGCGAGAGCAGCTCTCCGTCTGGCGCTCTGAGCACCGCCCGCGCTTCATCGCGTGTCAGCGCTTCTCCCGCCAGCGCTTTGTCCGCCAGCTCCTCCCAATTGATCTGATGACTCATGAGCGCTCCTTTCCACATCGAATGATGGCCTGACTACTCTATCAAAACTACGGGCGCCCGAGAACTCTCATTTCAAGGTGCAGCTACTTAAGCTCAAAGACTATCGGGAGGCGGACGGTGATCTGGCGTGCCGGAAGGGCTGAGAGAAACGAATAGGGTGCCGCTCGCTTCACGCTTCCGATCGCTGCCTCGTCAAGTACACGATGAGCCGACGAGCGGAGCACTTCCACCCGCTCCACCCTGCCATCCGTATGGAGGACAATCTCGACAAGCACCGTCCCGTTCAATCCGCGACGAACCGCTGCGGCCGGATAGTGCAATGCCCCCTGAATCTGATCTCGGATGAGGGCATAGAACCGGTCGTACTCCTGAAGGTGCCGCGTACCGTCCGAAGGGAGCGCCAGCGAGGTCGTCCCCATTCCCTGGTCAGCCGGTGAAGTTGTTGCGCTCCCTTTTCCCTGCTCTGTTCCGATCGACAACTCTCGCGATTGACCAGCACCGCCGGGTGACAGCGCACCACCTTCTCGTTTGCTTTCGCTTCCAGCCGCACTCGCGTCAACCGCTCCAAGCCTTCCCGGTGTGTCGAAGTGGGTCTTCCCACTTTGGCTCGCGGGAAGCATTGCGAGTGCCCCGATCTGTTTTCCCTCCGCGGATGAAGCCGCTTCGAGAGAACCGAATGGGGCCTGAGGAAATACTTGGTCCCGAACTGACGTCGGAGGAGTCTCAGAGGAAAACGGAAGAGACTGAAGTCCAGGCTCGCGGTTCAGCGGTGGCTCGGGGGCGGCTCGCTCGGATAGCGAGGCCGCTTCAACTTCCTCGCTCTGAGCTCTTTTGCTGTTATGGGGAGGCGCTGATAATGGCGTTGGTGTCTCGCGGCTTGCAGCAGTGCGCCGAAGGATTTCGGACCCGCTCATGCGCTCGTTGAGCAGGCCCGATCGTTGACTCGGCTCACTCTCGACAACGGGCTCCAGGAGGAGAATCTCCAGGACTGCCGGCGCCGGCTCGGAGCGAAACATCGCCATCAGCGCGAGGAAGCCAATCGCGTGGAGCGCCATTGAGGCAGGAATGCCGAGAAGCCGTGCTCTGAGGGATCTCACGAGCCCACCTTTTGTCCCATGATCCCGGCCTCGATGGCCAGCCGCACCGCCCGGGCAATGAGCCACCCGCCATCAGCCACTGGACCGGCGAAGTTGAGCGGCCTGCCTCTGCCAGTGGCAGCAATGACGACGGCATCGGTCGATGTGCCGCTCGCCCGCCATCCGCCGGCAGTTTTGATCTCGGCTTCGGCCAACGCGAGCGATTTCGCCTCGGTCGCGGTGATGATCGCGTTGACGAGGGCGCTCGGCTCCGGGTGTCCGTCCACGAGCACGATCGTGTTGATTGTGGAGGGGACGCAGGCGGCTGCCGGGCTCACACCCGCGGCGATCGTGTTGCTCAGGCCCACCGTGACCACAACGGCCACGCTTATCCCGTCCGCTCGCTCCAGGTTCACCTTCGCTTCCTGGGTCCAGGCCGCGGTCAGGAGCCCGACGAACGGCTCAATGATCCCGCGCGCGCGGGCAAATGCCACAAGGTCGCTCGCGGGGTCGTGCCCGGCATACCCCTTGGGCACGTGCACATTAATGATGTAGCGGCAAGAGACAATCCCGCCCCCGACCAGAGCCGACGAACAGACGGTGAGCGGCGCCACGCTTGAGAGCAGGACTGCCTCCCGATCTATGACCAACTGAACCCCTTCGATCCCGACGTCCAAGGCGCTCATCCTTTGAACAGAGTTGGGTGGAGAAGAGAGGCGAGCCGCTCAACTCCCTCCAAGACACCTGGTCCCGGCCGCTTGATAAACTTCGTGTCAAGAGAATGGACGCGTCCTGTTCTCACGGCTCGCACCGTCCGCCATTGTGGCCGGGCCGAAATCTCTTCCGGCGTTGAGCTACCAGGATACGTCGCGACAATGATGACCTCGGGGTCGTGGAAAGAGACCTCCGACGGCCTGAGGACCGGCCAATGAACTGTGCCGAGACCGCCGAGGTTCGCGCCTCCGGCCTTGGAGACCAGATCATCGAGGAATGTGCCCGGTCCACCAGTATGCCCGCGAGGCGAGAACTCGATAAAGACGAGGGGACGGCGGTCTATGGCAAGCGTCATTGAGACGAGACGCCTGAGCCGGCGTCGGCCCTCAGCGAGAAACGGCGCAGCCCGTTCTGATACCCCAGCCACCGAGGCCAGGCGCGCGGCGGTGTGGAACATCTGGTCGAGCGTCTGGCCCAGCATGACGAAGACATCGATCCCCGACTTCGTAAGCCCTGGCACCACCCGCCCCACGTGGAGCGAAGCGGCAACCACGAGGTCGGGTTCGAGCGCGCGAATCGTCTCCAGATTCGTTTGACCGAAGCCGCCGATCGTGCACACCTCTACCTGTGTCTCGGGGATCGACGAGTGCTCGTCGATCCCAACGAGTCGATCACCCGCTCCCAGCGCCACCAGCCACCCGGTGGCGCTGGGAGCGAGCGAGACGATCCGCTTCCGCTCTCGATCGAGCGAGAAGCGGTTCCCGCAGTCGTCAACCGTGAAGCGACTCCTGGTCAAACTGTCCCTCTTGCCTCAATATCGAGCTTCAAAACCCGTCAGAAATGAGAAGCGAGCCGTTGAAAAGCCGAAACCCTCCTCGTATTTTTGATCCAGCACGTTCTGCATTCGTGTCTTCCAGATGATCTCTTTCAGGCCGGCCACGTTCCTGATGAGGACGTATGCGAGCGAGAGATCGAGTTTCTCATACCCCTGGAGCTTTACTCGTGACGTTGTGAAGGTGGCGGGGTCAAACTGGATGTCCACAGAGTCACCCTTCACAAAGAGCGTGGCTGTGGCAGTGAAGCGGTCATGCTCATACGCTACTGAGAGACCTCCAGAGTGCCTGGGCCGACGTAGTAGTGGCTGTCCCTTAACGAACTCGGCGGTGAGCACGCCACCGTTATCGATCACCTCTGTCTCCAGATAGGTATAGTTGGCTCTGGCGCTCCACCCCTTGACCGGCCGCATCACCAGCACCAACTCCACCCCCTCGCTCTGAGCTTCACGGATATTTCTCGACACAAAAGTCGGAGGTACCCCGGCAATCAGATCCTCGAAGTTGTTGTGAAAGTACGTGACACCAACCTCTAAAAGCCTCTCGAAAAGAGGCTGGTCCATGCCAACTTCCCAGCTTTCAGATTTCTCCGCCTTGATGTTAGGGTTGCCGGGGATCCCGAACCCGCCGAACTCATCAAAAAAGCTTGGCTCCTTGATGCCGGTCCCCCAGGCGCCCCTAAGCCTTGTTTGGGTGACAGGCAAAATCACCGCGGCTGAAACTCGAGGGTTTACTTTTTGGCCGAAGGCAGTGCTGGAATCATAGCGAACCCCGCCCGTGAGGAAGACGCGACCGAGCCAGCCGAGTTGAAGTTGGCCATACCCCGCGTGGTTTTCGCGATCGACACTGGTATCGGGGCGTGTCACTGGAAAGCTGCGCTGAAAGAAGGTCTGACGCTCGTAGCTCGCGCCAACCGTTAGGAGCGGCACGACCTGAAAGACGGCCGGCGCCGACAGGACAGCATGATAGTCAACGAGATAGCGATGCTCGTCGCTTTTTGTTCGGCTGTCCGGCCCTGGAAAGTCCGGCGGGACATCGTTTGGATCTTCGAAGTTGTTGTAGTAGAGGTTGACACCACCTTTCAGGTGGTGCTCAAGCCACATCGTCTGCCGATAGCGTGCTCCCAGCGTGCCGACAAAGCGCTCATTTTCATTGAACTGGCGAGGATCAAGGACAGCTTGAAATCGGTCGCCCGCGCCCTCCGTCGGAAACTCAAACCGACTCTGGTTATGCCGCCCGGTGATGGTGAAGTCCAGATCGTTAAGCGGGGCGAAATCGAGACGCAGGGCCGCGGTGTAGTTCCTGAAGTCATTGTTGATGTTAAGAATCCCGGAGGTCTCAATCCGATCGAATTCGAAGAACACCCCCGCGAGCTTGTTCCCCCATGAAAAACCCGTGCGTTGCTCGTTGGTATCGTAGTTACCAGCCCCGGCCCCTGCCCAGAGCGAGAACGGTCCTTGACCCCGAGGAGTGAAAAGCTGTATCACTGACGTGAGCGCATCAGCACCGTAGAGCGCACTCTGTGGTCCCCTCACGATCTCTACCCGACCGATTCCGGAGGTGCTGAGATCGGAGAAATCGAACGCACCCCCGCCTTGGTTCACCTTCATCCCGTCAATGAGGATCAAATTCATGTTGCTGTTGCCACCGCGCGTGAAGATGCTGGTGGTTCCACCACGGCTCCCCGTTTGGATCAAAGAGAACCCGGGCTGCTCTCTGAGAATTTGGATTACATCTGCTGCTTGTTTTTGCTCGATCTCGACCTGATCGATGACTGTGACGGACGAGCCCGTCTGTGAAAGTGGAGTTGGCGTTTTCGTGGGCGTGACCACCAAGGGCTCTAAGGTTTTAGGCTCCGGCTCCTCTGGGAGCGCTGGATAGGCGAACATGATCGCCGCTGAGAACAACAGCATGATTAAACACTTCATGACTCGGAACATTTGGCTGCCTGCCTTTCCTCGAAAGCGGTGTTGCGCCGGGGCCCTCGAACAGGTTTCCTGACTCGCGGATCATCGCTGCTGCCGCGCCTTCCCAGGGTTCCTCCCCAGTGGCTCCGTTTCCGGTTGCGGCAGGGCTCCCCACTCACAGTGGCGGGACCGTGCTGGACTCTGCTGCCGTGCCGATAAGCATCGCATCCCGTCGTTCTCGGTCGTCGGAACCCCTCAACGTATACCCACATACGCCTCGGGGTTCCTCCTCCCTCGGGCCTCGGGCTGCTCGCTTCTCGTCACGGCAGGGTTTGCGACTTACCAGCTTCCCTTTATTCGAGAGCGGTTGCTCGCGGGCTGGTCTATTCTTTCTCTACAGTTCTGTCACCTCCTTGTCCCATTGTGGCCAGAGCAGTTGAACATTCGGCCTGCCACTCTCGGGATTTTTCCCGACATGGACCGGGCAACCATAGACCGCTTCGAGAAGCTCCTCGTTGATCACGTGCTCCGGCGGGCCGATCATCTGGATACGCCCATCGGCGAGCAAGAGGAGCCGGTTGCTTAGCTCAGCCGCCAGGTTCAGGTCGTGAGAAACCAAGAGAATAGTCACCCCGCGCTCGCGGTTCAATCGGCGAAGAAGCCCCGCGGTCTCGGCCTGATAGCGGAGATCCAGGTGAGCCGTCGGCTCGTCGAGGAGCAGGACGCGTGGCTCCTGAGCCAGCGCGCGAGCCAGCACCGCGCGCTGCCGCTCGCCGCCCGCCAGCCGCTCGAATGGCTGCCCCGCGAGATCCAGCACTCCCGTAACGCGCATCGCCTGCTCAGCGGTCCGGCGATCACGCTCGTCTTCAAAGTAGCGGCCCGGACGGTGCGGATAACGCCCCATCAGCACCAGCTCAGCGACGGTAAACGGGAGCCCCGATGGCAGATCCTGGGGCACGACCGCGATCTCTCGCGCCACCTCCCAGCGACTCATCTCTGAAAGGCGCCGCCCACCGAGGAGGATGACGCCGCTGGTCGGCGCCAGCACTTTGCTCAAGAGACGAATCAGCGTGGTTTTCCCTGCGCTGTTCGGACCGATCACGCCCAGAATCTCCCCCTCTTCAACAGAGCAATTGATCCCCGAGAGACCGAAGCGCGTCCGCGTCCGGTTTGCCGAAGAGGAGTACGTAAACGCGACGTCAGCAAGCTCAAGCAATGCCATAACGGAGCCTCCACCGAATCGCGTCGAATATTC
This sequence comes from Candidatus Methylomirabilota bacterium, assembly GCA_035288345.1. Lineage (GTDB taxonomy): Bacteria > Methylomirabilota > Methylomirabilia > Rokubacteriales > DATEAO01 > DATEAO01. The sequence continues at coordinate 5,974 of DATEAO010000195.1, forward strand.
TCTTGGCTCGAGATGTGCGGGGCCAAATGACGAGCCAGACAAGGCTCGAGGAAGGAGGGACCCGGAAACGTACGCGGTTGTACGTTGAGCAGTCCCGACGACCGAGAACGCAGTATGGCGAAGTTAGTTGGCACCGCACTAGGGGAGGCTCCGGTAGCGCGTCCGCAAGAGATAGACGAAAAAGGGAGCGCCTGAGAAGGCGGTGACCACGCCCACCGCCATCTCGCTTGGGGCGATGATGTTCCTGGCCACGGTATCGGCGAAAAGGAGAAACGCGGCCCCCGCGACGAGCGAAGCCGGGATCAAGAGGCGGTGGTCTCCGCCGAAGAGGAGGCGGATCGTGTGCGGCACGATCAGACCGACGAACCCGATCGGCCCCGTGAAGGTGACCACGACCGCGGTGGTGAGCGAGGCGCCGATGAAGATCTGGCGCTTCACCCGCTCCGCGTCCACCCCGAGCTGGAGCGCCGACTCTTCGCCGAGCAAAAGGAGATTGAGCTGGCGCGTCTGCGTGAGGATCAGGCCCACACCGATCGCGAGAAGAGCGGCAAAGAGCAGGAGCGTGGGTCGCGAGAGCGCAGAGAGGTTGCCGAGCAGCCAGTGAATCACGCCACCCAGCCGATTCACGTCGGCCAGCGAGATAAGGAGCGTGATCGCCGCGGAGAAAAAGAGACCAACGATCACGCCGGCCAAGAGGAGCGTTTGGATCGGAAGCGCGCCATTGGTCCTCGCAATCAGGAAGACGGCGCCGGCCGCCAGCAAGGCGCCCACGAACGCGAACGCGGTCAACCCCAGGGCGTGAAGCGGCGTCAGCGCAAAGCCAACGAGCTGCGCGAGGACGACCCCGAACGCGGCGCCGCTGGTCACGCCGAGGATCGAGGGATCAGCCAACGGATTGCGGGTGATCGCTTGAAACGCCGCGCCCGCCACAGCAAGCCCCGCGCCCGCCAGCGCCGCCACGATCACGCGCGGCAATCTCAAGTCGAGGATGACCGTGGCCTCAGGACCCCCGGTATGGGCTCCGGTGAGAATGCGAAGGACCGCTCGCGGAGAGACCGGCGCGCTGCCCACCAGGAGCGCGCCGCCAATGAGCAAGAGGAGCGGAATGCTGAGCAGCGCGAGCACCGCCACCACGCGGCGGAGCGTGATCATCGGAACGCCTCCGGATGGAAGAGCCGGGCCAGCAGCTCAAGGCCGTCCACCATCCTCGGCCCGATTCGGTGGAAGATGTTGCCGTCCACCGCGTGGACCCGGCCGTTTCGAATCGCGGGAATGTCAAGGACCTCCCAGCGCGCCTTTGAACGCGGAGTTTTCCCTGTGCCGTGCTGAGCGAGCACGATCACCTCAGGCGCCCTGGTGATCAGCGCCTCCAGACTATAGCGCGGGTACGAGTGGGGATCGCTCGCGGTCACGTTTGCGCCGCCGGCCAGCTCGATCAGCTCGGAGAGATGTGAGTCGCGGCCCGGCACAATGAGAGGCTCAGACCAGAGCACGTAGAGCACCTTCGGTCGAGGAGACGGGCGGACTGCCTGCACCACACGATCGACTCGGTGGGTCAAGCCCGCGATCAGCGGAGTCGCCGCTTCCTTCCTTCCCGTTAACTCGCCGAGCTTGGCGATGGCGGTCATCAGCTCGCCAAGATTGTTCGGGTTGATGATGAACACCGGGATCCCGAGGCGCTCGATCTCCGCCATCGTCTCTTTTCGATTCCCCGAGTCTGTCGCCACTACCACGTCGGGGCGGCTGGCCACAATGATCTCCAGGCTGGGGTCGAGCATGCTTCCGACCTTCGGCTTCTGCTTCGCCGCAGGGGGAAAGTCGCAGAAGTCGGTTACGCCGACGAGTGTCTCCTCGCCTCCGAGCGCAAAGATAATCTCCGTCACGCTTGGCACCAACGAGATGATCCGCTGAGGCGGATGGCTCAACCGAAGCTCGCGTCCCACCATATCGCGCATCGTGAACGCCTGACCCCACGCGGATGACACTAGCGCCAGGACAAACAGGAGCGAGATGGCCGAGACCATAGAGATCGCGGATACGCAATTCGGGGTTCGGGGTTCGGGGTTCGGGGTTCGCATCCCAAATCCCGGATCCCTATTCCCGAATTTCTGGTCCCGCATCCCGAGCCCCGACGCTGTCATCTGATGTCCATCCTGACGAGCTTGGCGATCGCGGGGAAGTCCACAGATGCCTCGACGAGATCCGCGAGCCGGTCGTAGCGCTCCATTCTCGTCGGCCCCTGCCCCCATCGGGGATCGACAGACGCTCGCTTTCGTTTCGCCAAGTGCGCGAGGAGCGCCTGCCGAAGCCCTCCGTTCGCGAAGAGCCCGTGAAGATAGCTGCCGAGCACATTCCCGTTCTCATTCATCGCCCCGTCGAGATCATCGGCTGCCAGTCCTCCGCGCTCCACGAGCGCGAACACGCGGCACGCATCGCCAACTTCCGTCTGCCCCACGTGGATCTCGTAGCCACTCACGCTCTGACCACGCGCCTCGGCGAAGGGGCCGTGGGCGGCAATGACGCGGGCGTGGACCCTGACAGTGGTCTTCTTGCGAGCAAAGGTCGTGACCACCGGGAGAAGCCCGAGGCCCCTTGTTTCGGTCGATGGAGAATCCACGCCATGCGGGTCTTTGATCAGAAGGCCGAGCATCTGGTAACCGCCACACACGCCGATGACGGGATCTCCGGCTGACGCCCTTGCCACAATCGCATCACTGAGGCCACTCTCTCGAAGGAACGCGAGATCGGATGTCGTGCTCTTGGTCCCGGGAAGGATCACCAGGTCTGCCCCATCGAGCTCAGCCGGAGTTTGAACGAAGCGGACACACACACCCGGTTCATCAGCGAGAGGCTCAAAGTCATCGAAGTTCGAGATTCTGGGGAGGCGCGCAACGGCGATATCGATGACGCGCCCCTCATCGACCCGCGGCCGATCTTCCAGCGAGAGCGAGTCCTCGGCGGGGACGAGCTGTTCTCGGATGTAGGGGACCACACCGAGAACCGGCACACCGGTCCGCGCGGTCAAGAAGTCGAAGCCGGGCCTCAGGAGAGCAACGTCTCCCCGAAACTTGTTGATGAGAAAGCCAGCGACACGCTGCCGGTCCTCGGGCTCAAGCAGCTCCATGGTCCCGACCAGCGACGCGAAGACCCCTCCGCGATCGATGTCGCCGACGAGCAGCACCGGGGCCTCGCACATCCTCGCGACCCCCATGTTTACCAGATCATCCTTCAGGTTGATCTCGGCCGGGCTCCCGGCTCCCTCGATGATCACCAGGTCGTGACTGAGGCGGAGGTGATCAAGGCTCTCCTGCACGATCGGGAGAAGCTCACCTTTCATCTTTCCGTATTCGCGGAAGCTCATACTGCCCCGGGCCACGCCCCGCACGACAACCTGGGAGCGATCATCACCCTCAGGCTTCAAGAGGATCGGGTTCATCGCCACGGTCGGCTCGATCCCGCACGCTTCAGCCTGAGCGGCCTGGGCCCGTCCGATCTCGCCACCGTCCACTGTCACGGCGGCGTTCAGCGACATGTTCTGCGCCTTAAACGGCGCGACCCGATAGCCGGCACGCGCGAAGATCCGGCAGAACGCGGTGGCAAGGACACTCTTCCCCACACCCGAGGCTGTCCCTTGAATCATCAGACACGACGCCTGAGCGGTCATTGGCCGAACCTCATGCTCATCCCCGTCCTGAACGCGAAGCTGACTCCACGGCCAGCGTGTGACACCTCCGCCGCCGCATCCAGCGCGATTCTCTTGGTCAGCAGGTAGACAATGCCGGTGTCCAAACCCACGGTCTCCTTCTTGTCTCGCTGCTCCCGTGAGATGAAAAAGATCTCCACGAACGCTAAGGTCTGCTCGGTGATCTCGCGCGAGACCGATGCGGACACCATCCCCTGCACCAGGTACCCGTTCGGCTTCGACTGTCCCACCAACGCGAGACCAGCGTTGAGATCGAGGCCGAGCTGCCATGGCAACTCGAGACCTGCCAGGCCCACAACACCGAAATCGAACCGCTCAGAGCCGATCGGCGCATCTGCAAGCGGGATTTTCACGAACGGCAGCAGACCGAATGACGGCCATCCGCGCTCGTTCTGCGAATCCAGCAAACGGTGCTTGAGACCGATTGTGAGGTCGCCGTGATCCGTGTCATCCTCTTCTCCGCGCAAACGGACCCATGGTTCCCCGTCCAGGCGGAGCTCCAAGCGGTCAGTCAGGCCGGCGCGAAGCGTCGTTTGCAGGGCGAACCGGCGCTCTGCCTCGGACTCGACCCGTGTACGCGCGTATTCGAGGCCGCCCTCGATCTGGAACGCGCCACGGGGAACCGTGGTGGTACCGTTACTCAGATCCGGCCGATCCGGCTCCACTCTTGATTCCTCACTGGCCATGACCGGAGGGACGCAGAACAACGTCAGACAGATCATCAAGCTCCCGAGCCATGTGAACCTCATCACTCATGCCCGAGCGCACGCCTCAACAAAGCCCGTGGCCAGATCAGGGTTGGACGCGAAGTGCAGATGGACATAGCTCATGAGACTGTTTCTCACGCGATATCCCTCTGCGCGCTCGCTCCCCAGTCTCTGGCGGAGACGATAGACTCGCGGGATCGAGGCTGGAACCGGATCCATTGTCGAATAGTGAAATTCATGACCGCGCGCGCAAGAGCCTTGAGGGCCGAGGATCGCATCAGTCGTGAACTCCACCTCCGTGTACGCCAGCGTCAGCCGGCGCGGTGTCATACGCACGGTCGTGGGCAGCAGCCCCACCATTGGATGAGAGACGCCGTCCAGATCCTGGAGAGTCTCGGCGAGGTACATCAGCCCGCCGCACTCCGCGTAGATGGGTTTCCCCTCAAGGGCGAACTCCTTCACGGCCTTGCGGAGTGACTCGTTTTCGGCGAGCTGACCACTGTAAAGCTCGGGATAACCACCACCGAAGTAGAGGCCATCGACGGCCGGCAACCTCTTTTCTCTCATGGGGCTCCAAAGAACCAGCTCTGCGCCGGCTTCGCGGAGCCTGTCGAGATTCTCGGGATAGTAGAAGAGGAACGCCTCGTCCCATGCGACGCCGATCCGGGGCTCGGGGCTCG
>DATEAO010000196.1:0-3138 GCA_035288345.1 Candidatus Methylomirabilota bacterium
TCTGTTGTAGCTCCAGCCATTCCAGCCCGAGTTAAAGGTCTGGCCAGTGGCGGTCACTCGAATCCTTCCGTTGTTGCCGACGGTCTCCAGAATATAGTCAGCGTAGCTTTGGAGACTCGATGGGGTCACGGACGGCAACGAGACAGTTGGTTTTCCTCCCCCACTCTGCCCGGCCACGGTGGCTCCACCCGTCGCCTGGTACGTCCCCTTGGCCGTTGCATCCTTCGCGATCGAGACAGTTCCTGAAAGCGCGAGGTTGCCGTTGGCATGGATGCTCCCCAGCGCTCCCTGAACCGCCGTGGTTGTAGACACGGTCAGATCCTGACCCGTCAGGATTCCCCTAGAGTTGAGATAAGTGTTAGTCAGAACCGTGCGGACGACGGACTGGGCGCTTCCGGTTGTCGTGGCGGTGGATTGGATCATGACCGCGTTCCACCCCTGCCGCTGATAGGTCACAGTATAGCTCCCTGAATTATCCGGCATCGCCTGGGCCGAAAAGAGGGTGGTGGGCGTCGAAGACGCAGAAGTGAGGAGCGCGGGGGTCGCGATAAATTGGGCCAGCGCTCGCTCAGCTCCGGTCTCGGCAGCATATTGGCCCCGGCTTGTCCGGAGGATATTGCTGGCGATCATCGGCTCGATCGTCCCAACCGAGAGCAGCGGGAGGGAGAGCGTGAGCAGCGCGATCATCATCATGAAGCTAATGGCTATCACCATGTGGGAAAGCGTTCCTTACGGAAGATTCCTCGGACGCGCGACAAGCTGAAAGTTGCGAATCGCGGGCTGCGCGCCGGTTCCCTGCCCCGAAAGCTGAACCGTCACCTGCCTGATCTGATCTCGGATCGCTTGAGTGGTCGGTGCCAGCGTGATCGGCGGCGTCGAGCCATCCTGGTAGATAAAGGCAAAGGTCGAGAGGTTGTCAGCCATGTCGGCGCTGGCCCCTCCGTCCTGACTCCGGGAAAGGGTCGGAGAGGCGAACGTGTAGGTGACACTCTCCACCGAGCGGACCGCTGATCCAGTCGGATAAGAGTTCACGAGGGCTCCGCTGACCGTCAGGGTGCTCCCGGAGATTCCCGAGAGAGTCAGGTTCTCGCGGACCGGCCCGTCTGAGACAAGCAGCACCTTCCCGACAGCGAGCCCGTTGGTTGACGCAACCCGGAGCGACGTCGCGCCAATTGCGGCCGCAGCGGTCAGAGTGGTCTCAAGATCGTCCAGATCGCCCAGAAACACAAATGATGTCGCGGTGGCCTGAGTAAACACACCGGTCGCGGCAGCGAACCCCGCGCCGGCGTGTTGGAGATCGTGAGCCAGCTGGGTCAACGGCGTTCGCGCCTGTGAGAGCGCCTCTTCGGTGGTGTTTCCCCGCGCCTGCACGGTCAGGGAGATCTGAAAGAGCTGAGTCACCACGGCAAAGATTACCCCCATGAGGGCAACGCCCACCACTAGTTCAACCAGGGTGTAGCCTGTCTGATTTCCGAGCTGACGAAAAGATTTGTTCATGGGCGGCGCGCCAAGATCGTCTGGACCTGAACGCCCTCTTCTGGATTGACGCCCCTCGAGCTGGGCGGGGTGAAGAAGACCTGGACCGTCACGGTCTTGAGCCCCGCGGTCGGGACGTCGGTCTGAATTGTCACGGACCGTCGATACCCCGGGTAGCCCGCGATCGTCTGATACGCCTCGTTGGGGAATTGAGCAGCGGTGATGAGATCACTCGAGCTGGTGTACGGGGTGTTCTTCATCGCCTCGAGCCTGCCGGATGCGAGGAAACTTGCAGTGCTGATCATGGCCGAGCGAACGATCGAGGTGTAGCCGAATTCAATCGCGCCCACACTTCCCGGCCCCATCATCGCGCCCGACAGCCCAAGGATACCGATCCCAATGATCATGATCGCGACAAGGATTTCCGCCGCTATCGAGCCCGTGTGCGAAAACGGAGTGTCGAAAAGTAGCACAATCTTTTTCATCACCTCAGTAACGGAGCAACGGGAGTGCCACGGATCGACTCCAGGCGTGGCAGTATAACTATTGAGTTTTAGGCCAGTTCTTTTAACCGAATGGAATCGGAAGAGTCGGTATCCTTGCCACTCTGTCGTGACAGAAGGGCAAGGGAGTGTCAGGGGGACAGATTCGGGGTCCGGGGTTCGCATTCCGCATCCCCGAACCCCGATACCCGAATCCCGAACTTCTGAAATCCGAGCTATACTGAGTGGCCGAAGGAAACGCTAATGCCGACGCAACCGTCGAAGGAGCTGGAAGTCGTCCCCAACCCTCATCAGGATCGCGACTATGAGATTGCGGTGACGATCCCCGAGTTCACCTGTCTCTGCCCGAAGACCGGCCAGCCTGACTTTGCTACGATCCGGATCCGATACATTCCTGATGAATCCATCGTCGAGCTGAAGTCATTGAAGCTCTATATCTGGTCGTATCGGAATGAGGGAGCGTTTCACGAGGACGTGACGAACACAATCCTCAATGATCTGGTCGCGGCTGCCCGGCCCCGCTGGATGGAAGTTGTTGGAGACTGGAACCTCCGAGGCGGGATCAAGACGGTGGTGACCGTTAGTTACGGGAAGCGTGAAGCGTGAAGCGTCAGAACACCCCCGACTAAAGTTTCACGGAACCACCGCGATTTTAATCGCCTCCGCGCTTTTGAACGCCGCGAACGCCGAATGAATCACATCCAACGAAAAGCGGTGGGTGATGAGGGGCGCCACTTGGATCTTTCCCTCTGAGAGAAGCGCGAGCGCCTGCGGAAACTCATCCTGATAGATCATCGATCCAGTGATCGTGATTTCGCGGCGGACCACCCAGAAGAAGTTGATGCTCGACGGACTGTGAGGGAGCCCGACCAAGACGCACCGCCCTCCCGGTCTCACAAGCTTCACCGCCTCTTCAACAGCCTCGGCGTTCCCGGCGGTCTCGATCACCAGGTCCACGCCATCGCGACCGGCAAATCGCCTCGCCACTTCAACACCCGCGGTTTCGGCGAGCGAGGCAACATTGTTCGCCCCGAGCTGACGCGCGACGTCCAGACGGCGGTTTGTCCGGCTCAGCGCCAAGACCTTCACGCCCCGGGCTCGCAGCACCTGGAGCGCGAGCAGGCCAAGCGTTCCAGCCCCGAGCACCACCGCGCACTCT
>DATEAO010000197.1:0-3311 GCA_035288345.1 Candidatus Methylomirabilota bacterium
ACAGCCTTTTTTGATCGACCCGAAGTGGGCCCAGGCAAGAGCCAAATAGGGCGCTCCCCAGTTGGGCGGGGCCGCTTCAACGGCCCGCTGCAGGGTCTCGACGGCGCCGCTGAAATTAGACTTCGCGAGCTGCGCTCTCCCAAGGTTATACAGGCCCACCGGGTTGGCGTAGCCGGGAGTACTGGCGGCCTTCGAAAGAACGGCAAGAGCGGCGTCCACCTGTTGGCTGGCAAGGAGTCCGCTTCCGTACTCCGACAAGTAATCCGGGTTGTCCGGCTCCAAATCGACCGCCTTCTTGAGCGAGGGAAGGGCCCCCGCCACATCCTGCTTCTTGTTCAGCAGAAGCTTGCCTCGCTCGTAGTGCGCCGCCGCGAAGTTGGAATCGATGGCGAGAGCGGCATCCAAGGCAGAAACCGCAGCTTCCACGTCTCCCGTCGTTCCCAGGGCGCGTCCGAGATGATAATGAAGCTCCGCGGACTCGGGGTACTGCTGGAGGGAGCTCTTCAAGAAGTCGATGGCTGCCGCCGCGTCGCCCTGGTTCGCCATGACCCTGGCCAGAGAGACGACGGCTTCCGTCGAGCTGGGGTTTAGCTGGGCGGCGGTCCGATAGTAGCCGATAGCCAAGTGGGGATTGCCTTGCGCCTCGTGCATCTGACCGAAGGCGAGCTGCGCCTCGAAGTCGTTGGGATTCACCGTCACCGCCATGGACAGATCGGAAAAGGCCGCGGCAACGTCTCCCTTGGCGCTGTGGGCGATGCCTCGGATGGAATAAGCCTGGGTGAGCTGGTTGTCGAGCTCGATGGCCTTGGTGGCGGCGGCGATCGCTCCGTCGTAGTCTTTGTTCGCCAGCATGATGTCTGCCATACCCGCGTGCGCTTCCGCAATCGAGGCGTCCAGCTCGAGGGCCTTGGCGAACGAGCCTTTGGCCTCCTCTTGGTTTCCTAAACCGAACTGCGCCAGGCCCAAGGAGGCGTGCGCCATGGCACTCTGGGGAGCGAGCTCGACGGCCTTCTGCGCCGCTCCTACTGCTTCATCCAGCTTGCCGATCTTGGCCAGGCTCATGGCCAGATAGATATGAGCGTCGGTGTTGGAAGGATCGAGCTCTATGAGCTTGGGCGAGGCTTCGGCAGCCGCTTGGTACCTGCCTAACTTGAATAATGCATCCGTCAAGCCGGTGTAGGCCTCCAGGCGCTCGGCACTCTTACCGTTTTCCGCCGCCATCCGGTAAGCACCGACGGCGTTCTCCCACTCTTCGTTACCCGCGTAGATCCTGGCCAGCTTGAGATGCGCCTCCGCGTTGTCGGGGTATTCGACCGTGATGTTGTAATAAAGCTTGGCCGCCTCCGCGAGTTTGCCTTCCTTGACCAGTTGATCTGCCTGGCGCATGCTCTCCGCCGCGCCTTCCCTCGTCATTTGTGCATCTCTTTCTTGCGTCTGAGACTGACCCAAGGGTTGAGAGAGAATGAAGAGCGCCAGCGTAGTCGCGAACGTGCTCGCTATAGATCTCGGACGAAATCTCATGACTCCCTCCTTTGGGGATGACCGCTGTGCCCCCTTAGGCGTGTTTTTTGTGAGTCCTCTGGGTGCGGATTCTAATCTACGGCCGATCGGTGTTCAAATGCTCTGGCGAGCGGCCTTCTCGAGGATGATGTCACAGGTTCTCGATACGCCCTGGCGGCCGGCAAGCCGTTCCGCTGCCAGTCTGCAGGACGCTTGGACCGATTGAGAGCTCATGAGCTCGTCGAGTGCAGCGGCGACGGCGTGGGCACGATAACGCTTGGGTGTCAGCGAGCGAGCCACTCCCAGCGTCTCGAGCCGCCAAGCGTTGTCGAACTGATCGAAGGCCATGGGCCGGAGGAGCTGCGCCACCCCCGCCGCCAGCGCCTGACTCGACGTGCCAATGCCGCCGTGGTGCACGACGGCCCCGACCCGCGGCAAGAGCTGCGAAAAGGGCACGTGGTCGAATCGCCGAACGGTGGGCGGAAGCCGGTCCGGAACCTGCTCCGCGAACGGCGTCAGCAGCATTCCTCTCTTGTTCGCAAGAACGCAGGCTTCCGCGGACTCGCTGAAGAAGCGCGTTTCGGTGGTGGTCGCCGTGCCGGTGGTGAAGACGACGGGTGGGGCGCCCGATTCGAGGAAATCCTGGACGTCGGCGGCGAGTCCGTTCGTCCCGGCTTGGTCATAGAGCGGAAAATCCGTCAAATGAACGCCGGCGGGCCAGTCGGGTTGGGGGGAGGCGAACCACGCCGGGAACAAGCCGAGAGTCAGATCGGCCTGGTGAATCCAGTCATGAAACATGCGTTTCACCGGACGGAGGCCGAGCTCGGTTCGATAACGGTTGAACTCCCGGCAGAAGACCGGATCGACGATCAAGGCGTCCACCACGCGCCACGCCATTCTCTTGAGCGCGGGAGGAAACCGCTCGAAGATGCCGGACTCGGTCATCCGTGGCGAGACATAGGCCGATCGGAAGATGGACGGTGCCAGATGAGCGGTCACGGTGTGAACGCCCCGCCTCTCCTGAACCAAACGGGTGGCGAAAGCGAGCGTCGAGCCAATGAGAATTGTCTGGCCCGGCTGTACGCGCTCCTCCAGCAAACGGTGGGCTTCCGGCAGGTACTCCATGGTCGCGCCGGCAACGAGCTTGAAACCTTTCCCGGGACGCACCAGATCTGGATTTCGGATGACAACCTCGTATGCCTCCACCGGCCCCACCGGCACGAATGTCAGTCCCGCCTGGCGCGCCGCGGACGCGAAATAGGCACTGGCGAAGAAGAGGACATCGTGACCTCTTCGTTTCATTTCGCGACCGATGGCGAGGAAGGGATTGATGTCCCCATAACTGCCGCTGGCCATCACCAATACGCGCATGGAAGTGCTTCGATCGCTCGGTACCAACAGATGGGGTCCAATGCGCGCTGCTCTCACGCGCGGACAGCCGTGAGCCGATGCGCAGTCGCCCGCTGGCCGCAGCGACGCTTGTCGAGCGGAGGCCTGGGCCGAACGAAGAGAGAGGCCCCCAGTGAACAAAGTCGCCGGAGCATCTGGCTTGGGGGTGGGGCCCCAAGTCACTAGAGACTAAGCGGCGAGCTCCCTTCCTCGGCGAAACCTGAGCTCGATTACTCCTTTTTCTCGGTGAAGTTGACCATCGCCTTCACCTCTCCGGCCTCCAGGGAGCCAGTGACCGAGACGGTCCGGACGCTCTCCGGCGAGTTGGCGATGAGAACGATGCCCGAGGGAGTGGTCGTTCTCTGAACCACCGCCAGTCCTGCCTTCTCCAGCTCCGTGGCGTAGTAATCGAAAACCGTCTC
>DATEAO010000198.1:0-7263 GCA_035288345.1 Candidatus Methylomirabilota bacterium
TAGGAGTTGAGGAGCGAGATCACCACCGGCATGTCGGCCCCGCCGATGGGTAGGACGAAGAGCAACCCAACCAGAAACGCGAGGCCGAGCATCGCGTAAAAGAGCGCGTGGCGCGACGGGTCGTAAACGAGGTAGGCGACACTCCCGATCGTGACAGCGAAGAGCGAGATGTTCGAGACATTCTGAAAGCGGTAGGTGACCGGCACCCCGGTGATCACCCCCTGGAGCTTTCCGAACGCCATCATGCTCCCAGTGAACGTGAGGGCCCCCAGCATCACCTCGAAGCCGATCGCTCCCATCTTGATCGCGCCCAGCTCCTCACCGTGGCGGTAATACTCGGAGACCCCGACCATCGCCGCAGCCAGGCCGCCGAACGCGTGAGAGAGCGCGATCCGTTCGGGGAGCTTGGTCATCGGGATCAGGACGGCGATGGGGACGCCGATCACAGAGCCGAGGAGAAAGCCCGCGACGATCCACTCGTAGCTCACAATATCATGGTGGAGGAGCGTCCCTACGATCGCCATCAGCATCCCGATCTCGGCGAGCAGCATGCCTCGCCGCGCGGTTTCAGGCGAGGAGAGGCCCTTGAGCCCGAGGATGAAGAGGACGGAGGCAGCGATATAGAGGAGGTCGACGAGCGAGCCGATCACTTTCCCCCCGGTTTCCGCTTCTTGAACATCTTGAGCGTGCGGTCGGTGATGAGAAAGCCTCCCACGACGTTGATCGTGGCGCAGGTCACGGCGATGAAGCCGAGCGCGGTGCTCACGCTGTTGTAGTGCGCTCCGGCCGCCACGATCGATCCCACGAGCGAGATCCCCGAGATCGCGTTGGTCGCCGACATGAGCGGGGTGTGCAGGAGCTTCGGCACGCCGGTGATGACCTGGTAACCGACAAACGCCGCCAGGATGAAGATGTAGAGGCCGAAGAATTGCTCAGGCGTCATCTCGAACGCCGCCCCTCACCCTCCCCTCTCCCCGCTGGGGAGAGGATTAAGGTGAGGGGAAATATTGCCGTCGTGCGTGATCACACATCCACGCGTGATCTCGTCGTTGAAGTCGAGCGCAAGCACGCCGTCGCGCACGAGGTGCAGGAGCAGCCTCTCCATGTTCCTCGAGTACATCTGGCTGGCGTGCACTGCGACGTCGCCGGCGAGGTTGAGGGGCCCGAGAATGGCGACGCCGTGACGCACCAGCTCCTTTCCCGGCTCTGTGAGCGCGCAGTTGCCGCCCTGCTCGGCCGCGAGATCGACGATGACCGTACCGGGCCGCATCCGCTGCACCATCTCCTCGGTGATCAGGACCGGGGCGCGCTTGCCGGGGATGAGGGCCGTGGTCACGCAGATGTCCGCCTGGGCGAGGCGCTGGCCGATCACCTCGCGCGTGCGGTGTTGCGACTCCTCGCTGACCTCCCGGGCGTAGCCGCCAGCGGCCTGAGCGTCCTCTTCGAGGCCAGCGTCGACAAACTTCGCGCCGAGGCTCTCCACCTGCTCTTTGACGACGCGGCGCACGTCGAAGGCCTCGACCACAGCGCCGAGCCGTCGCGCCACAGCAATGGCCTGAAGGCCGGCGACGCCAGCGCCGAGGATGAGCACCCGCGCCGGGGCAATCGTTCCGGCCGGCGTCATGAGCATGGGGAAGAACTTGGGGAGCGCATGGGCGGCGAGGATGACGGCTCGATAGCCGGCAGCCGTGCTCTGGGAGGAAAGCACGTCCATGGTCTGGGCCAAGGTGGTCCGCGGGATGCTATCGACCGCGATGGCGGTGATGCGCTTTTCAGCCAGGAGCTTGACCAGGTCCGTGTTCACCCGCGGATAGATGTGGCAGACGAGCGCGCTGCCCGGCCGGATCAGCTCGATCTCACGGGGCGATGGCGCGTGAATCTCGAGGACGAGGTCCGCGGCGCCGAGAAGCCGTTCACCGGATGGCTCAATGGCCGCGCCGGCCTCTCGATACTCCTGGTCGGAAAACCAGGCCTGCTCGCCGGCGCCCGCCTCGACAGACACGTCGATCCCTTTTTGCCGGAGTCGCTTCACGCTCTCAGGGACCAGCGCGACCCTGCGCTCCCCCTGTTTACTTTCCTTCGGGACGGCGATCTTCATCTGCGGCAAGCTACCCCACGAGCGCGAGGCTGTCAACTACGAAGTCCCTTTGGGGTTGCGGCGCGACAGTGAGACTTGAACGTCCCAACCCCTGCCGGTTTTCCCCGAGTATCTTGATCGGAAATTCTCGGATTTTTAGAACATCCTCTTCTGGCAGCGCGGTTGCACTTTGATGGCTGATAGTCGCCCGGAAATCCGAAAGGAGGTGTATCGGTGGTGGCCTCTCGCATGCCTCAACCTTCTCGATCACGAAAAGCAGGCCGGCCTGCTGTGGAAGTTGGCCAGTCTGCTCAGGCGCGCCGTCGGCAGAAGACGGCTCATGTGGCTGTTCGCAAGAACACCACGCTCTTTGAAACGGACGATGGTCCACGCGTGCTCTGGGGAGTTACCAAGCCCAAAGTCAAAAAGCGCTAGTTCGCTCGGAGGGGGGCATGCCCAACTGCCCTCGGCAATGGCGTGAGAGTGGTTGGTTGGATCGGAGGGGGTGTGCTGGTCACCGCTGTTCTTTTTGCCGCGGTTGTGGGAGGCCGCGCAGTGGAGATGCAACCCGAGTTCTGCGGCTCCTGTCACGTGGAGCGGGAGCACTACGATCGCTGGCTGTCGTCGGGCGCGGCGGAGCACCACAGAAGCTGTATCGAATGCCACACGGGGCCGGGTCTTACCGGGATCGTTCATGGCCAGGTGAGAGGCGTCCGAAACGTGGCGGCCTACGTGACCGGTACGTACTCGGTCCCTCTGACCGCGTCCGTCCCAGAGGAGTGGTGCCTCAAGTGTCACGCGAGAGCCCAGGTTGAAGCCCAACACGCGCGGTTCCCTGGCTTTGCGCCGACCGGATGCGGCGCCTGTCACAACCACAAGCCAGGGTCGAGCTTCACGGGTTGAACAATGCGAGTGTCGGATGGTGTCTTCAAGGAGGTTCCACCCGAGGGCCTCGGCCTCGTCACTGCGTGAGTCATTTTCGGATTAGGGTTACATGAACGTCCGGCTGGTGGGATTTTTTTGGCCGAACAATCAAGAGGAGGAAGCGATGAGAATTCTCGGGAAAAGGCTGACTTTGATACTGGCTGTGTTAGTCACTCCGACGATCGTGTTCGCGCAAGAGCGGATGTACGAATGGGGATGGGGAGGACACCCGATGTGGTGGATGTGGGGGGCATGGGGGCTCGGCATGTTGTTTGTCATGGTAGTATTCTGGGGATTGGTGATTACTGGTCTCGTGCTTGGGATCCGATGGCTCGTGAGGCAGGGCGGGGGCGCTCGGTCTGATTCCGCGCTCGACATTCTCCGCCAACGCTACGCCCGTGGAGAGATCAATAAAGACGAGTTCGAAGCAAGAAAACGGGATCTCAGTGTGTGAGATAAGCGGTTCCGACGAGCAACAGTGACCACCATCGAGTTCCTCGGTGGTGTAGGGACAGTCACGGGATCGAAGTTTCTCGTGGAGTCCGAGGGGAAGCGGCTCCTCGTTGATTGCGGACTCTACCAAGGGCTCAAGGAGCTTCGGCTCAGAAACTGGGATCACCTCCCCATCGCGCCGTCGTCCATTCAGTGGGTGATTTTGACCCACGCGCACATCGACCATAGCGGCTATCTCCCCCGGCTCTTCAAGAGCGGTTTCACCGGGGACGTCTACGCGACCAGGGCGACCGCTGCGCTCGTCAAGGTCCTGCTCCCAGATTCCGGAAGGCTTCAGGAAGAAGACGCCGAATACCACAACAAGCGCGGCACCTCGAAGCATCACCCCGCGCTGCCCCTCTACACCGCAGACGAAGGGCTCGCGGCCGCGAACAAGGTCACCGGGATTGGTTACGGAGAGCCGCTCCGGCTGGCCTCGGGGATTCAGTTCTCATTCAAGCGCGCGGGCCACATCCTGGGATCGGGAATTCTCATGTTGGAGCTGGGACACGCGGGGAAGCGGAAGCGAATCGTCTTCTCCGGTGACGTGGGGCGGTACGATGCTCCGATCCTTCCCGACCCTGCGCCGATCGGCGAGGCGGACACGATCATCGTTGAATCCACCTATGGAGACCGTCATCATGACCCCACGCCGCTCCAGGCCCAGCTCGAGCGCGTCATCAACGAAGCGGCGGATCGGGGTGGAGCGATTGTGGTCCCGGCCTTCGCGGTCGGGCGCACCCAGGAGCTGTTATATCACCTCGCGATGTTGGAGCGCGCGCGGCGGATTCCGCGTCTCCCGACCTATTTGGACAGCCCGATGGCGATCGAGGCGACGGAGATCTATTGCGCGCAACCTGAAGAGTTCGACGGGGAGATGCGACAGATGATGATCGAGCGCAGGTGCCCGCTGAACTCTGGCGAGTTTCGAATCGCCAGGACGGCCGAGGAGTCCAAGGCCATCAACGCGATTCGTGGCCCGGTGCTCATCATCTCAGCCAGCGGCATGGCCACGGGAGGACGAGTGCTCCACCACCTGAGGCAGCGCCTCCCGGATCCGAGGACGACCGTGCTCCTGGTAGGGTATCAGGCCGCGCAGACGCGGGGCCGTCTCCTTCAGGATGGCGCGAAGAGCATCAAGATATTCGGCGAGCAGGTCCCGGTGCGGGCGCGCGTCGAGGTGATTCACGGCCTCTCCGCTCATGCCGATGCCGACGGGCTCATGCGCTGGCTCAGGACTGCGACACGCCCCCCGCAGCAGGTCCTCATTGTGCACGGCGACCCCGACCCCGCTCAGGCGCTTGCCGGAAGGATCCGGCACGAGCTGGGATGGACGGCGACCGTTCCCGCTTACCGCGACCGCGCTCGCCTTGACGAGTAGTGGGTCAGTGTAGGCGTCGGTACTGAGTCAAGTTGCGAGCCAGACGAGGCCCGAGGATTGTAGGGCGAGCTGCAGCCGAAGGCGAGGCGAGCAACTTGGGAGACAAGCGAAAGCGGCCAGCCCGAGGCGTACGTGGTGGTACGTTGAGGGCTGGCGACGACCGAGAACGAAGTATGGCGAAGCAAATTGACCCAGTACCCCTTGACGAGTAGTCTTGCACCCGACAGAGCGGACCACATGAACCCGGAAGGCTCAGCGACGACACGCAGGCGGTGGCGGCATCCACTCCTTCTTGGCCTGTTGGTGGTCGCGATGCTGGCCGCCACCATGTTCGGGATTCGGACGTATAACTCATTCCTGCTCCTGCGCTCGGCCCAGCAATTGGGCTCGAGCGATGTGGCCACGCTCCGGCCTTGGATGACGCTCCGCTACGTTGCAACGACTTACGACGTGCCCGAGCGAGCGCTGGTTGCGCGTCTCAGGTTGTCGGCAGAGATCGACCCTGACACCAGCCTGAAATCCCTGGCCAAGCGACAAGGCCGCAGCCCGCTGGAGTATGTTCAGGAGGTCCAACGAGCGATCGTTGAGTTGCGCCAGACCAAACCGCCTCCTTCCACCGGAGATGCGCGGTGAGCTGGATAGGCGCCTTGGGCGATGACCTCATCGCTGCGCTCCTCGTCTATGGTTACCCCGTCCTTGGGCTCACGCTCATGGCCGGTGCTGTGGGAGTGCCGTTGCCGTCCGGGCTTTCCATGGTGGTGGTGGGATCGTTGGCTGCCCAAGGGCAGTTGAGCCTGTGGTGGGCGAGCATGGTCGCGGTGATCGCGTCAGTAGCGGGTGATATGACCGGCTACGGCCTTGGACGGCTGGTGGGCCGGGAGTTTCTCGGCCGGCGAGGGAGCTGGATCGGGCTGACGCCCGCGCGGCTGGCTCACGTGGAAGCGCTCTTCAGTCGCTGGGGCGGGCTGAGCGTCGTGTTCAGTCGCTCACTGCTCTCGTTTTTCAGCTCGGCCGTGAACCTGATGGCGGGCGCAAGCCGCTACCGGATCCGCGCCTTTCTGCCATTTGCTGTGGTGGGGCGCGTTGTTTGGACCTCGGCTTACCTGGGGCTCGGGTACAGCCTTGGTACGGGCGTTGAGGCAGCCGCCGATTTTCTCAGCAGTCTCAGCGGCCTCCTGGCATCACTCGCCGTTGCCGCCGGGCTGGGATTCCTCGCCTACCGCCGGTGGCTCGCGCCTGCGCCCGTAATTGTCTCGACCGACTGAATGGAGAAACGCCGGATCGAGTGACCTTAAAGAAAAAGCTCCGTCTACGAGTGGAGCCCTGGCGCGCAGATCTACGATGACGTTGACCCTCGCCGAGAGAGCCTCATTAAAAGATAACATTGACAGTTGAGGGAATGCTGTGTAGCCTTCAATTTATGCGTGTTCGCGGCAGAGTCGCATCCGTCCTCCACTGGACGTTAATCACATCCATGTTTGTCGTGTTTCTGAGCCATGTCTGCGTTGTCACAGCCGCGGAGCACAAGGACATCGCATTTCCAACCGAGGTGCAAAGTGAGGCTCAAGACCACCAGCACAACGGCATGCACCACGGGGTGCATCTCGCGGGTTGCCACACCGACACCCCGACGATTTCGAAGGCACCGGTTGAGCTGGCGACGACGATCGATGTCTCGCCTATCGCGATCGTCTTGGTGCCGGTCAGCTCAGAAATCGTTGGCGAACTTATCACAAAGGACGGGAAACCGCCGCGCTTCCTGCTGCACCGATCGCTCCTGATTTAGTCGCTCCCTCCATCTCCTGAGATCGTTCCCAGTCGGATTTGAAAGACCCGTTGTCTATCATTGTCTCTCTTGAGAGGGAAGGGGTATGTCCAAACGCTCACTCATGCTCGTGGCGCTTGTCGCCGTGCTGATCGGATCTGTTCCTGTTCAGTCTGCCGATGCTGTTCCGGCGTTCGCGCGGCAATTCGACCTGCAGTGTAACGTCTGCCACACGCGGCCGCCTCGCCTGAACAGCTTCGGCGAGCAGTTCCACATGATGGGCTTCCAGATCCCGAGTGCGGCTCGACCCGGTGGTTTTGTGGAGAAGCTGAGAGACGAGAAGCTGGCGAAGACGATCCTCGACACGCTCGCTCTCCGCATCGAGGGGGGAGGCTTCGAATACTCGAGGGCGCCAGGCGAGGAGGAGAAGAAATTCGTCGCCCCTGAAGAGTTCACGTTGTTTGTGACACAGCCCTTAACGCCGGACCTGAGCTTCTTCGTCGAGCTTGAAGCTGAGCCGAACGCGGTCGTCTTCGAGCAAGGGCGATATCGCGTGAAGGGCCAGGCGGGTCTGGGCAAGGAAGCTTTCTTCATGCTCAACCTGGGGCGGGTTCTGGGGCTCTT
>DATEAO010000199.1:0-6327 GCA_035288345.1 Candidatus Methylomirabilota bacterium
CCACGCCTGCCTGCCTGATCCGCCCTAACGAACGCATGAAATATCCTCCCACTCGTGAGTCCACGATTAACCCTGATGACGGAGCCACTGCTCCGGATTTTGCGGCCGCCCCTGGTACCGGACCTCAAAGTAAAGTCGCGGCCCAGTCAGCGAGCCGGTATCTCCAACAGTTCCGATGACCTGCCCCTGTCGAACTGATTCTCCCACCTGAGTGTGAATCTCCGCGGCATGGGCATACAACGTAAAATAGCTGTTGCCGTGATCGAGAATGATCAGGTTGCCATACCCTTTGAACCATGCCGCGTACGCGGTGATTCCAGTATACACCGCCGTGACCGCGCTCCCCTCGTCGGCGCTGATGTCCACCCCGTTTTTGAAGGTGCGGGTCCCGAACCGCGGGTGCACCTGCTGCCCGAACGTTACCACAATCTTCCCCTCTGCCGGCCACGGCAGCCGGCCTTTGAGCGTGCCGAACCCCACCGCCGGGGTCTCAGGAGTCGGCGCCTTGGCCAGTGGCTTCGGCCGGCTCTGCTGAAGCTCTTTCAGGAGCGCCTGCAAGCGCTGGGATGCTTCTTGAAGCTCGCTCACCATCCGCTCGTGATACGCCCGGTCTTCGCGGACCTTTGCCAAAAGCACGCGGCGGCGCTGCAAGTCCCGATCGACGACGGCGCGCTCCTTTTCCACCGCGGTCCGCAAGGCCTCGAACTCCCGGCGGCGCTGCTCCATCTCCCGCTTGCGCTCCCCCAGATTTTTGGAGGCCTCGGTGTACTCCTGGATCATCTTTACATCGACTGATGCCAGCATGGTGAGGTGGCGGAGGCTCACCGCCTGTGTCGTGGGATCTGTTCGGCTCAGGATCGCGGGCAGCACGCCGCCCTGCGCTTGGAGTTTATAGAGCGCTCGGAGCCTCTGGGAGAGCGCGCCTTCCTGTCCGCCGCGCTGGGTCTCGAGCCGGGAGATCTCGTTCTCCAGCCGGTCAACCTGTGATCGCGCGTTCCGCAGACGCCGGTCCAGTTGTTGGAGCTCCTTTCGTTTGGCGGCAAGCGTGCGCTCGATCGACTCCAGCTCAACGAGAATTGAGGCTTCCTTCTTCTTGGCTGCCGTGGCCTGAGCCTGCTCCTCTTTGAGGCGGCTCTTCACCTGACCGAGCGCCTTCTCGTTCTGCTTGATTTTCTCCTCGTGACGCTCAGCAAAGGTGGGGAGCGCGAGCGCCGCGACGACCATCAACGTGAACGGAAGCAGCCGCTTCATGCCGCGCTCACCCGTCCGCGGGCCAAGAAGCCTCCCACCGCCCCGAGGAGCCCCCCACTCCCGATCAGCACGAGGATCTCCAGCCACGAGAAGAACGAGACCTGGGGAAAGCCGAGTGTCTCGGTGAAAAACGGAATGAGTCGGGGGGAGAGGAAGCGATACCCGATGGCCAGCAGCGCCACAGCCGACAGCGCGCCGACAAGCCCCTGAAACAACCCCTGCAAGACCAGCGGCGCCCAGACCGCAGATTCAGGAGCGCCCACCAGCCGCATGATCTCCATCTCTTGTCTGCGCGAATGAATCACCAGAATGGTCGAGACCGTCACCGTCAGGGTCGCAGCCAGCACCAGCAGCGTGCCCACTCCAACCCCGATCCCCATCAGGAGGCGGCGGAACTGGGCCAGCCGATCCACCCACTCACTGCTCCCCTGCACCTCTTCGACTTCGGGGAGCGCAGCCAACTTTTCCACCAGCACTCGGTTCCCTTCCGGGGTGGTCATCTCGGAGGTCGGCCCCACCTCAACCGATGCCGGCAGCGGGTTGGTCGGAAGGCGATCCACCAGATCCGACTGATCGCCCAACTGCGCGCGCAATCGAGAGAGCGCCTCATACTTCGAGACGTACCGGACTCTGCCCACTCCTTCAATCTGACGGAATCGCTCCATCAGCCTTTCGGCCGCGCTTGGCGGCGGCTCTTCCCGGAGATACACGACGATCTTCACGCGCTCGCGCCACTGGGTGATCGCTCGGCCCATGTTCATCGAGAGGAGGCCGAAGGCGCCGAGCGCCATCATCGACAGCGCGATCAACACCACCGCGCTCAACCCCACCCACCCAGTCCGCCGGAAGTTCCTTGCCGCCTCAGTCGCCAGGAACACGAGCGAGCTACGTCCCATCCCCGCTTCCGCTGTCAGCCACGATCTGCCCGGCGTGGAGCGTGATCCGGCGCTCCCCCACACTCGCGCCCAGAGACACTCGGTGCGTCGCGAGCAGCACCGTGGTTCCGCGCTGATGGGCAGCCCGAAGAAGCTCGAGAATCTCCCCGGCCATCCGCTCATCCAGATTCCCAGTGGGCTCGTCTGCGAGGAGCAGGAGCGGCTCTTTGACCAGCGCTCGCGCCAGCGCCACCCGCTGCTGTTCCCCTTGGGAGAGCTGGGCCGGGAACGCGTGCGCCTTGGCGGCGAGCCCCACAGCCTTCAGGCATTCAAAGGCGCGCTCAGCGATCAGTTTGCGCGGCGCGCCGAGGACCTGAAGGATAAACGCGACGTTCTCGAAGACCGTGCGGCTGGGGAGGAGTCTCGCGTCTTGAAAGACCACTCCGATCATTCGCCTGAGCTCCGGGATCTTTGAGCGGCGAAGGGTGGCGACCTCGTGGCCGTCCACCAGCAGTTCGCCCTCGGTCGGGAGCTCATCGCGATAGAGCAGGCGGAGCAGCGTGGTTTTCCCGGCTCCGCTCGGCCCCACCAGGCAGACGAACTCCCCTCTGCCTACCTTCAGGGAGACATCAGTGAGGGCCGTGACCTTGATGGGCCCGACCTCGTAGACTTTCCACACGTGATGGAGTTGAATCATCAATGATGGGGCCATTATATCCCGCCCCCAGGCAGGCGCAATAATTTCGGGTCTGGCCCGGTAAAGCCTGGATTTGCAGCTTAAAAGTTAAATCCTTCCGGTCGGTTTACACGAGCGAGGCCATCAACAACGGGAGGGATCCTCGATGAGGAGACGAACCGTTCCGGTCCTCGGATCGTAGTCGTAGTCGTTACCATCGCACTGGAAGCTCGGGGCGGGAATAAGGATTTTAGCCAGAGCCGCCCGGTCGCGCGGCCATCGGCGATACTGGTTGTAATACAGATGGAGCTTCATGCGGATCTGAGCGAGAGACTCTTGGTCTGCAGCCACCCTGGCCCGCGAGATCGGTTTATCCTCCCTGAGAGTCTCATAGGCAGTGGTGGTCGCGCGGAAGTAGTCGTAGAGAAACGCCCCGAAAAGCGCAAGCATTGCCGAGGCAAGCGCGAACAGCAGGAGCGCGACCCACAGCCGGCTCAGGCCGCGTTCGCCAGCGCTACTCCGCCCCGCTTTCAAACGACATGGACCGCCAAGCACGATGCCCAATTCTACTGGGAGCTGTGCTCGATCGCAAATCCGCTTGCTCCATCTTCAAACCAAGGGATCGCTACTCGCGTTTATCACTTCTCGTCACGCTGAAGCTCTTGACAGCCAGCTTACCCCAGTATGCCCCTGTGATCTTGTTCCCTCCCACCCTACCGTCAAAGGCACGCTGTGAGGCTACGGAGCGAAGTACCAAGTGATCGCCTTTGAGGAAGAGCGCGATTTTTTTCGATCTGAGCGAGGCAGGGGTGCGAAAAGAATCTGCCAACTCGTTACCGAGTTGCCAGCCAGACACGAAGCGACGGAACTTAGGGAAATAGCTCGCGGCGGGAGCTTGAAATGCTACGGTTTGAGGCGGGAGATAAGGAGGTCGTTCACGAGCTGAGGATTGGCCTTCCCCTGGGTGGCTTTCATCACCTGACCGACGAGGAAGCCCAGGCTCTGCTTCTTACCCTTCACGAAATCTTGGGCAGCTCCCGGGTTTGCCGCGATCACCTGATCCACGATCGCCGCGAGGGCGCCGGCGTCAGCCACTTGGACCAGCCCTTCTCGCTTGACGATCGCCTCGGGGTCTTCACCGCTCCTTGCCATCTTCTCAAAGACTTCCTTGGCGATCTTTCCGCTGATAGTGCCGTCGTCTTGAAGCTTCAGGAGCTTGGCGAACTGCTCGGGCCGGATCGGAGTGCTCACGACTGAGGCAGGGTCACCGCGCAGCTCGCGCAGAAGCTCGGACATGATCCAGTTCGATGCCGCCTTAGGGTTCGGGTGCAAGCGAACCACCTCTTCGTAGTAGTCAGCGAGTGCTCGGTCAGAGGTCAAGAGATCCGCATCGTACTCGGGAATCCCATACTGGCTGACGAAGCGCTGGCGCCGGGCGCGAGGAAGCTCTGGAAGACCCCGTTTGATCTCGTCCACCCACGCCTGCTCGATCTCGAGCGGCATGAGGTCAGGCTCGGGGAAGTAGCGGTAGTCGTGGGCGTACTCCTTTGAGCGCATCGAGAGGGTCTGTCCTTTGTCGGCGTTCCAAAGGCGAGTCTCCTGGACGATTCGCTCACCTCTGGAAAGCAGCTTGGCCTGTCGCTCGATCTCGAACGCGAGCGCGTGCTGGACGTTCTTGAACGAGTTCATGTTCTTGATCTCGACCTTGGTCCCAAACTCTGATGCCCCCCGAGAGCGGAGCGAGATGTTTGCGTCGCAGCGCATGGAGCCCTCTTCCATGTTCCCGTCGCAGACGCCGAGGTAGACGAGGATGGCGCGAAACGCCTTGAGGTACGCCGCGGCCTCCTCAGGGGAACGGATATCCGGCTTGGAGACGGTCTCCATCAGCGGCACGCCGGATCGGTTGAAGTCCACGAGGCTCGACTGCGCGGTTTCCAGCGCCCCTTCGTGGATCAGCTTCCCGACGTCTTCCTCCAGGTGGAGACGTTGTATTCCGATCCGCCGGGTCTGGCCGTCCAGGTCGATCTCGAGCCAGCCGTGCTCGGCCAACGGCTCCTCGTACTGGCTGATCTGGTAGTTCTTCGGCATGTCCGGGTAGTAGTAGTGCTTCCGCGCAAACCGACAGCTCGCGTTGACCGTGCAGTTGAACGCGAGCGCGGTGCGGATGCTGAACTCAATCGCGCGCTTGTTGATCACCGGGAGGACGCCAGGCATTCCCTGGCAGATCGGGCAGGTGTAACTGTTGGGCGACCCACCGAACGCGGCCGAGCAGCCGCAGAACATCTTTGTCTGGGTCAGAAGCTGTGCATGGACCTCGATCCCGATGACAGCTTCGTAGTCGTTCTTGACGCTCATGCGCTCGCCTCGGCGATGACGGGGCGCCGTGTGTACCAGGTAGTAGCTTGCTCGTATGCGTAAGCCGCGCGAAGGAGCGTCGGCTCGTCGAACGCTTTCCCGATGAGCTGGAGCCCGATCGGGAGCCCGGCCGAGTTGAAGCCGCACGGGACTGAGATCCCCGGAAGGCCAGCGAGGTTCACGGGGATCGTGAACGCATCGCAGAGGTACATCGCAAGCGGGTCCTCCTTCTCACCACGCTTGAACGGCACGTTGGGCGTGGTCGGCGCGACGATCAGGTCAACGCGGGCAAACGCAGCCTCGAAGTCCCGTCTCACCAGCGTGCGCACCTTCTGGGCCCGCCCGTAGTAGGCGTCGTAATACCCCGCTGAGAGCGCGTACGTGCCAAGCATGACTCGGCGCTTTACCTCTCCGCCAAAGCCTCGCGCGCGACTCCTCGAGTACATCTCGATGATGTCTTTCGCCCCGTGAACGCGCAGCCCGTACTTCACCCCATCGTAGCGCGCAAGATTCGACGACGCCTCCGCCGGCGCGATCAGGTAGTAGGCGGCAAGCGCATACTCCGTCGTGGGGAGAGAGATCGGCTCGACCTTGGCGCCAAGTTTCTTGACGGCCTCGATCGCCTCTCGCACAGCGCGCTCAACCTCAGGGTCCATCCCTTCAGCGAAGTACTCGTTCGGCACTCCGATCCGAAGCCCTTCGATCGGCCGGCGCAGTGTCGCGGAGTAATCGGGCACGGGAAGGTTCGCGGAGGTCGAGTCGAGCGGGTCGTGGCCCGCGATCATCTGGAGCAGAAGCGCGGCATCGGTCACGTCTTTCGTCAACGGCCCGATCTGGTCGAGCGACGAGGCGAAGGCAACCAGCCCATAACGCGAGACGCGCCCATAGGTGGGCTTCAGCCCGACGGTTCCCGTAAATGCCGCAGGCTGTCGAATGGACCCACCCGTATCGGTGCCGAGCGCGGCCGCAGCAAGGTCGGCCGCGACAGTGGCAGCCGAGCCGCCCGACGAGCCTCCAGGGACTCGTGAGAGATCCCATGGGTTCCGCGTCGGGAAGAACGCGGAGTGCTCCGTGGACGAGCCCATCGCGAACTCATCCATATTCGTCTTGCCGAGGATAATTGCTCCGGCCTCCTGTAGCCGCTCGATGACCGTGGCGCTATAGGGTGGC
>DATEAO010000200.1:0-18050 GCA_035288345.1 Candidatus Methylomirabilota bacterium
ACGGACGCCCTGAGAAAAATGGTGAGCCGTGGAGGAATCGAACCTCCAACCTACTGATTAAGAGTCAGTTGCTCTACCAATTGAGCTAACGGCTCACGCAGACGAAGCACGCACACATTGTCGCCGGGCCTGGTGGTGCGCCTGGCAGGAGTCGAACCTGCGGCCTTTGGCTTCGGAGGCCAACGCTCTATCCAACTGAGCTACAGGCGCGCGGCTGTCGCAGTTGATCGCGTGGCTGGTACGCCCGGAAGGAATCGAACCTTCGACCTTCGGATTCGAAGTCCGACGCTCTATCCAACTGAGCTACGGGCGCACACCAGGGAGACCTGACGGGCTCGTTCCCTTCGCGCCCCGCGTTACAAATGGGGTGAGCGAAGGGACTTGAACCCTCAACCCCTGGAGCCACAGTCCAGTGCTCTAACCAGTTGAGCTACGCTCACCATTTCCGGCGCGGTGACGTTGTATCTTACCCCACGGATTTGAAAAGTGTCAACCATGGCAGGCGTTTCGCACGCACTCGACGCTTGCGGAACCGCGCGCTTCTCTGTTACTGTGAGACCGCGCTCGGAGAACTTTGTCCTGTAAGTTTACATCACGCCGAATGAAAAACCGGTGGAGTCTTTCTGTTATTGCGTCAGTCGCGCTCAGCAGCCTGCTATTCGTGTCTGCGCTCGCCGCCCCCTCGCTCTCTGCCGAACCCTCTCTCGATCAGGCCCTCAAAGCACTGGCGCGAGGATCGTCCGAAGAGAAGATTGCCGCGATCCGCGCGCTTGCCCCCTCTGGCTCAAAGGTAGCCATCCCTCAACTGATTGCCGCCCTCAAGGATGACGCCCCGAGAGTGCGCGCGACTGCTGCATGGGCATTGGGCGCGCTTCGAGCCAGCCAGGCGCTCGAGCCACTCATCGGGGCGCTTGCTGATCCTGATTTTGCTGTGAGACGGGAGAGCGCGCATGCGCTCGGAGCGCTCGGTGATGCGGGGGCGATCCTAGGACTCCGGCGCGCGTTTTCTGATTCGAACCCTCAGATTCGAGCCGCTGCGGCTGAAGCGCTGGGGAAGCTCAAGGCGTCAGACGCAATTCCCGATCTGATCCCGCTCCTCTCCGCGGAAGAAAGCGCGCTGCATCGGTCGGGGATTCTCGCCCTGGCCGCGATCGGACCGTCCGCGCGCGCTCCCCTCATTCAGGCGCTCGCGCACCCCAATCCGCTCGTGAGGAGCGGAGCTGCTGAAGCGCTTGGCCGGGGTGACGGGCGATCTGTCGTGGTCCAGCTCGGGCGCGCGCTTCACGACGCCGACCCCAGGGTGCGTGAGCGAGCCGCGTGGGCAATCCATCGGCACATTGGTCCGGCTCTTGAAGGGCTCATCAAGAATTTCGATGTTCCTGACGCGGCGATTCAGCAGCGAGCGCTTCGCGACCTCTCGGCGCTCAACTCAACGCTCGCCCTCCTGGTTCGGGCGCTTGCCGACCAGTCGGTTAAGGTGCGTGAGCACTCCACCGCTGCGCTCGGAGAGACCGCCGCGCGTCTCGCGGTGTCGTGGATCCCGCTCTTTGCTGAAAAAGACGTGGTGTCCAAAGGGCAAGAGCAGCTCGCGAACATGAGCCATCAGGTCTTCCCCGAGCTGGCAAGGATGCTCAACGACCCGGCTCCCCCCGTGAGAGCTGCCGCGGCGCGAGGCCTTGGCAATGCGCGAGTCGAAGAGGGAGCGTCGCCACTGGCTCGCCTTCTCAGAGACCCTGACCGTGATGTCCGCTGGACCGCGGTCGAGTCGCTCGGAAAGATCGGCGACCCGGCGGGCGCCGCGGCGATCGCTGACCTCCTTGACGACCCTGCGGCGATCGTCAGAGAAAAAGCGGTCTGGGCGCTCGGAGTCCTTCGGGCGCACGATCGGGCCCAAGCGGTGGCGCGACTCGCCAGAGATCGCGAGGTTTCTGTCAGACGACAGGTCGCGCGGTCGCTCGGGACTCTTGATTCTGACGCGAGCGTGGATGCGCTTCTCTCGCTGCTTTCTGATCCGGATCCTCTCACGCGAAGTTATGCAGCGCGAAGCCTGGGCCGCCTCAGGAACCCCCGCTCGCTTCAGGATCTCGTCAAGCTCCTGCGAGATCCTGACGTAACGGTCCGCCGTGGTGTGGCCGAGAGCCTCAGCGGATTTCCTCTCCCTGACGCGGTCACCGCCCTGGTGACGGCCCTCAAAGATGAGGATCTCCTCGTCCGCAAGCTTGCGGCCCAGTCAATTGGTCGCCTGGGCGCCATCGGAGTGCCGGCACTCGGAGAAGCGTTAGGGAATCCCGCCCCGCCGGTGCGCCAGAAAGCGGCAGAGATGCTCGGTTTGATCGGAGACCCCAAAGGGACTCCCTTCCTGATTCGGGCGTTGCAGGATTCGGATCCTGAGGTTCGGCGCCGGGCCGCATTCTCATTGAAGAGAATTCGGAGCCCCGAGGCTGCACCGGCACTCTTGGCGATGGCTCAGCGAGAACGGGGCGCGCTCCGGGTTCTTGCGGTTGACGCCCTCGCGCGCTTCCCCGAACCTGGCGTGATCGAGTTTCTGAATCAGGCCGCGCGTGACCGCGACTGTCTCGTCCGGGCCGCAGCATTCGACGCCCTGGACAACCTCGGCGAGCCACGGCCGATCGATGCGCTCCTCGCCGAGCTCAACGACCCGGATCCGAAGCGCCGGCTTCAAGCGGTGGAGCACGTCGTCTGCATCAATCCCAAAGGCTCCACGGAAGCGCTCAAAGCTGCGGCTGAGTCTGATCCCGACCCGGCAGTGAAGAAAGCCGCCGCCAACGGCCTGAAAGCCCTGGAAGTCCCCAAGGGCGGTCACTAAGCGGCCATCCAACCGCTCCTTCTCCTCGTGTCAGCATTCCCGTTAGTCGCGCGCTGATCACTGACGATGACCGGAGATGTTGATCTTTGATCCGTGGGAGGGTACAGTCTGTACAGTACTAGTCAAGACCAAGAGGCGCTTAGGAGAAGGGCATGTCTTCAGTCGAACTCAAGCTCAAGTTGCCAGATGATCTTGCCGAGGAAGCCCGGGCCGCCGGGCTGCTGACGCCGCAGGCCATTGAGCGCCTGCTGCGCGAGGAGGTCCGCCGCCGCGCTGTGAGTGGGTTATTCGCCGCCGCGGATCGGCTTGCGACCGAGGAAGGCCCGCCGCTGACCGAAGCGGAAGTGGACGCGGAGATTCAGGCAGTCCGCGCTTCCCGACGAGCCTCGGGTGCGGGTCGTCGCTGACACCAATACCGTAATCTCAGGACTGCTCTGGCAGGGAGCGCCCCGCCGAGTGCTGGAAGCCGCACGGTCAGGTCACGTCGACCTCTATACCAGTGTGTCCTACTGGCCGAGTTGGAAGATGTGCTCAACCGTCCCCGGTTCGCGTCACGTCTGTTGCGTGCCACGGTCACGCCGCATGAGCTGGTGTGGGGATATGCCGCACTCGCTTCCGTCGTCACCCCTGCCCCGATCGACCCCGTCATTGCGACCGACCCGGACGACGACGCGGTGCTAGCGTGCGCCCTGGCTGCCCAGGCGCAGGCCATTGTCTCCGGCGACCGGCATTTGCTGGAGCTCAATCACTACCGGACGATTCCCATTGTTACTCCAAATAAGCTGTCGTCCCAGTTGGATCTGCCGCACTGACCTGTTCCGGTGTCACAGTGGACACGCAGGAGATGCCGACGGGTGATGCGGGGCTGTTGGTGAAAGGGTTGCCTGCCGAGGTGTGCGAAGAGTGCAAGGAAGTCTACTTGCCTCCGGCGTCAGTGCGTCTGCTGGACGACCTGATGACCCGCCAGGAGAAACCGACCGAGTTCATTCGGATTCCAGTCTATTCTCTTCCTTAGCGGCGCGATCAGCAGGCGCTCTTGAGGACCATCGGGCTGGGTGAGGGGCCATTGGCCCGGAGGTGGGATTCAGGTGACGGATGACGGTTGTATTGACACAACAATCGCGTTATCCTGCTGTGCTGATGTGATTGAGGGGAGGGAGCGCCGATGAGCACAGGACCATTTCTGAACATTAAAGCTTCCAGAGATCTGCTAGATCGCCTGGATGACTACCGCTTCGCCACGCGAAAGCCGTCACGGGCTGAGGCGGCCCGCGAGCTTCTTGATCGGGCTCTCAACGCTTTCTTCGAAGTCTCTCGAGCCGAGCGTGTGCGGTCAGGAGATCCCGATTACGCACTTGTCCGTGCCCGTCGCCGCCAGCCGATCGAGGCTCTTCCGATCCGACAGATCGAGGCTCGCCTGGCCCGACTCAAGGGGACTCGCGCAGGGTGAGGCTGCGGATCCGCCGGCGAGCCAAGAAGGAGCTCCTGGATATTGATGATGACACCACTTTCTTCGCCCTTGTCAGGGCGATCCTTGACCTGGAGGCAAACCCCAGACCGCGCGGGTATGACAAGGTAGAGGGGCAAGATGAACTCTACCGGATCTGGGTCGGCCGGGACTGGCGGGTGCTCTACTCCATCAACGCGGAACGCAATGAACTGGTTATCGAAGCGGTGAGGAAAAAGGACGAAGGGACGTACCGCCGATGAAGCCTTGCTCCCCGCGGCCTTAGCAAAGGCTCTCGCGGTCTCGGTTGCCGCGCAAGCGGGAGCCGCCGACCGGCAATCGGCGCCTGCGACGGCGGCTGCAGGAGATCGATCCGCCTCCCGCGCCGCGATCAGCAGGCGCTCTGAGGACCATCGATGCGTTTCTGAAGAGCGCGCGCACCGGCTGAGTGGCCGGGCGTTCGTGTGTGATCGCAAGAGTCGGCCTCGAAGGGTTCCTACACTCCCCTGATCTTCCCTCGTGATATAGTTGACCTAGTCATATCAGCCTACTCATGGAGGCGATGAACGTGACCAAGAGAGTCGATGCACTAAAGGCCCGAAAGAACCTCGGGCAGCTCCTTGAGGAGGTCTACTACAACGGTGATCAGTATGTCATCGAGCGGGCTGGACGGCCCATGGCAGCGGTCGTTCCCGTCTGGCAACTTAAGGGATGGCAGAAGCGCCGAGAGCGGTTCTTCGAGATGGTCGATGGACTGTGGCAAAAGAACAAAAAGGTAAAGCCTGAGGTCATCGAGCGGGAGGTCCAGGAAGCCGTCCGAGCGGTCCGAGCCAAGCCTTCCTCCCGGAAGGCATGATCCGGGCAGTGCTCGACACCAACGTCTTCGTGAGCGCCGCCCTCAGCCCAAGAGGCAATCCTGCAAAGATCCTTCGTGCATGGCACGCCGGAGTATTTCAACTCGTGATCTCTCCGACGATTTTGGACGAAATTGCGCGAGTGTTTCGCTATCCGAAGATTGTCAAGTACCATCGGTGGCCAGAAGAGAAAATTAGGGTATTCCTCGACGACCTCGCCCGTCTTGCGATCTTGACATCGAGCGAACGGACGCTCCATGTGATTGCGGAAGACCCTTCTGATAACCGGTACCTCGAGAGCGCCACCGCGGGAGAAGCAGACTATATTGTGAGTGGCGATGAACACCTCCTGCGGCTGGAAGAATACCAGAGGATCAGGATTCTCACGCCCAGAGCGTTTTTAGAAATTCTGAAGAACGAAGCGGAGTCGTGAAATTCGAAGCAGCGCTTCGTTATGGGTGAAGGCACTGCTCAAGACCATCGATGCGTTTCTGATGAGTGCGCGCACCGGGTGAGGAGAAACACAAACGCCCGGCTGAATGGCCGGGCGTTTGTGTGCGATCGCAAGCCCCGGCCCCGTAGGGCCTCGACTGAGGTGGCTCGTAAATAAGTCAAAATAGTCAAGCCAGACCCCATTAGCGACTTGCACGGTGACGACTACCTGACCTGCGGTCGCCCCGGCAGGGGCCGGAGCGACGATGGTCGTGTCGCTCCAACTTGTCGGCGTGGCTACAACTCCATTGAAGGTGACCGTGCTGCTTCCCTCGGTCGCTCCGAAGTTGGAGCCGGTGATCGTGACCGATGCGCCGACAGCTCCCGAGACGGGCGACAGACTATTGATTGTGGGCAAGCCACCCACGGTCAGGGTTGTTGTGGAGGCGCGGCAGTTGTTGGTCTCGCTTGATTCTGCGACGGTCGCCGGGTCGTCAGCGCAGGCGCCGAGGTAGTAGTTCCCCGGAGCCAGGCTGGTGGGGACGGTGACCGTCACCGTGTCGCTCGAGCTGGCGCCCGCGCCCAAGGCAGGAACTTCGCGGCTTCCAATCTGCTGATCTCCGCTCGCGATGGTCGCGTCAAGGGAGAGCCAATAACTTGTTGTGGACGTGCCCGCAGAGCCCGTGCCGGTGTTGGCGGTCGTGTCGGTGACGTTGAAGCTCGTCCCCACGATCGCTGCGGCGGGCGGATTCGAGAGGCTGGTGAGCTGAAGGTCGGGCACGCTCGGGCTGATTGTAAACGTCAGTGCGTTTGAGGTGCCGCCGCCGGGCGCAGGGGTGAAGACCGTGACTTGCGCGGACCCTGCGGTAGCAATATCGCTAGCCGAAATGGCGGCTCGGAGTTGCGTGGCGCTCACAAAGGTGGTCGTGCGGTTCACACCGTTCCATCGCACAACCGAGGAGCTAATGAAGTTGTTGCCGGTTACGGTCAGCGTGAAGGCAGACCCTCCCGCCACGGCACTGCTCGGCGAGAGACTGTTTGCCGTTCGGCACAGGGTTGGGCGCAGAGGTGGTGAACGTCAACGCATTCGAAGTGCCGCCGCCCGGCGCGGGGTTGAACACTGTGACTTGAGCTGTCCCGGCCGCCCCAATGTCGCTGGCCGGAATGGAGGCTTGAAGCTGTGTAGCGCTGACGAAGGTAGTTGTCCGATCCGCGCCATTCCAGCGCACGACCGAGGAGCTAATGAAGTTGCTGCCGGTTACGGTCAACGTGAAGGCAGACCCTCTCGCCACGGCGCTGCTCGGCGAGAGCGAGCTGGCGGTAGGGACGGGGTTAGCGGGAGGAGCGACCGGCGTGCTCATATCGGTCTGGATCTCAGCCTGGGAGAGGGCGCGATTGTAGAGGCGCACCTCGTCGATCCGACCCTTGAAATACTCGTCGCCCCAGATTGCGTTGCCGCCGATCCGGAGTGGCATGTTGGACGTGACGATATTGCCCGAGGCGGCGATACTACTGACGAGGGCGCCGTTGACGTAGAGACGGAGGGCGGAGCCGTCATACGTCGTGGCCAGGTGGGTCCAGGTGTTGAGGGGTAACGCCGTGGGGCCACGTGTGTCAAAGTCCGCAGGGGTTAACACCTCCCCCACGGGTTGGTTGGTGCTCGACCAGGCATAGAGCGCGTAGGCTAAAGTCCCGGGCTGCTCTTTGAGGATCACGGTGCGTCAGCCACTGCCCGTCGTGGGGAAGACCCAGGCTTCGAGTGTCATCCCGGTGGTGAGGTCGAGGATGGGGGCGTCGTTTACGGTCACCCAGTCGTTCACGCCGTCGAAGTCCAGGGCGCTCCCGAACTTCCCTTGAGCAGTCCAGGTCGCGCCGGTGATGGTGCCGGTGTGGCCGTTGCCTGAGGCGTCAGCGACGGTGGACCCTGTGCCTTCGTTGAGGCTTTAGGCCGCGATGAGCCCAGCGCTTTGAGCTTCAGCGAGCCCAGCTTGACCCAAAGTAATGCTAACGATCAACCCGGTGATGAGTATTCTGAGTGCGCCCAACGCACTGCTGATGCAGAGTCCTGTGCGAAGTGGCGGGTGCGAAAAACGCGGGCGCCGGTCGTTCAACGGTGCTCTCCTAAAACGTAAGGAGCGGTTCAGAACGAGTGGCGAAAAGCTGTTCGCGCGCGGAGTGATCAACTCACTCGCCGGGAATTGCTCCGCATGTTACGACAGGCGAGTCAGCGGGCGCCAGGGAAAACGATTACCCGAATTGACGGAAGATTACCCGAACTGACACCCGGCCCTCCGCTCGCCCCCTCACCTTAACCTCTCCCCAGCGGGGAGAGGCGGGTAAAAAAAGGGGGCGAGGATTAATGGGAGGGCGTGGGCGGCGAGACGTGCGGGAGATGGCGAAAATCTTTTGGGATATAGCCGGTAAGCCGAAGGAAGTGGCGGTGAAATTTAGCCCGGCTACGGTAGCCGACACTGGGGTGAATGGCTTTGATTAATAGGTCGCTGGATCGGAGGAGCTTCACGGCTTCGGCGACTCGGACCGAGATGATGTACGCTCCGATGGTTTGGTTGTACTCTTTCGAAAAGGCGCAGCTAAGCTTGCGCGGGGAAGTTCCCAGCTTCCTCGCAATCTTCTCGACGGTCAGCGTGTCAGCGAACGATTTTTGGATGAGGTGAGCTGCCGCCGCAGCGAGACTGGTTGAATTTTTACCGGCGTCACGTTCGTAGTCGGCTCGGCTGATCAGCACCCAGCTCAAGGCGGTCCGGACTGTTTCCAACAATTCGGCGTTGTCGAATGGCTTTTCGACGTAGTCAGAAATAAACGGTTTTGCGGCTGTGATCACGGCGCGGCGACGGTCGTGGCCGGTGACAATGATGACGGGCAGGGTGGGGTAGATCTCTCGGATGCGCCGCAGAAGTTCGACGCCGTCGAGACCGGGAAGCTTGAGGTCGAGGAGGACGACGTCGATGTGGTGGCTCCCGAGCAAGCGGAGCGCGGTCCACCCGTCTTTCGCGCAATAGAAGTTGTAGTGGGGCGAAAGGAGATCCGAGAGGGCGTCGAGGACCGGGGCGTAATCATCCACAGCCAGGCAGGTATACCTTTTGCTTGGCGCCTCGACAGCTTGACCCTTGTTTCCTTCCACGGCACTGACCTCGCGCTGTTTGTTATCGGATCAGGGGTCGAGACGGAACTCTAGGTGATGCGCGTCAACCTGTCAAGCGGTACCGCCTGCTGGTACTGGGTCAATTTGCTTCGCCATACTTCGTTCTCGGTCGTCGCCAGCCCTCAACGTACCACCACGTACGCCTCGGGCTGGCTCCTCCCTCGGGCCTCGTCTGGCTCGCAACTTGACCCAGTACCGGCGCCTAAACTGACCCACTACTCGACTGCCGGGGAACTTCTCGCTGAGGCCTATAGTCCCACTTGGGACTTTTGTCCTTCGTGGCAGCGGACGCAGGTGGTGACTCGAGGGAGTGGCAGTGCTGTCGTTGTGGTGAGCTCGGCTTCCTGATGGCACTCCAGACACGAAAATGCATCGTGCGCCTCATGGGTGAAGAAGAGCGCGTTGTGACCGGCTGAGCGGGTGATTGTGACCGGATGGTCTGGATCGTGGCAGAGGCGGCATTCGCTCTGCCTCGCATCTCTTGCGGTGTCGTGCTTGTATCCGAAATGGCAAGTTCGGCAGACACTCTCCTTTGGGAGCTCGCGAAGCGCCCCTTCGGGAGTGAGGCGGTGGCAACTTTCGCACGGAGCCTGAACAAGCCCGGGGCTTTCTACGTGCGCCCGGTGAGGGAAAACCAGATCGGTCGTCACGGTCCGAGCAAAGGTCGGAGTGGCGTGGTGGCGATGACAGAGGAGGCATTCGCCGCGCGTTGTGGGCGGATGCTTCCCCGGAGCCAGACTGTCTCGATGGCAAGAACGGCACGGGGTCACGTCGCTCTGCACAAGCTGATTGCCTCGTCCCCGATGCTCGGAGTGGCACTGCCCGCACCCGCCAGCGATGGCTTCGTGGGTTCTCAGCGTGATTTGAACCGAGTGGCAGTTGCTACACCGGGACGCCGCGGCCCCGCCAAACGGGGCGTGGCAGCTTTCGCAGCGCGCCTCGACCCTCGCGTGCCCTTCAGCCACCGGCCCGCTCATGAAGGCCCGCTGGCCGCCGAACAGGAAGAGCCCGACGGCGAGCCCGAGGACTGCCACCACGCTGGCCAGGACGAGATAACGCTGAATGGCTGCCCCCGGTGCGGTGTCTGAGCGCTCAGTAGTAGAGGACCACGATGATATGAATCACGCTCGCGGCGAGAAACGACGCCGTGAGGCTGCCGTGAGTGATCAACCACGCGCGGCGGATCATCGTCCAGCGTTGTTGCTCTAAGAACTGCGCTTCGAGCTTTCGCTTCTCTAAGATCGTGCGCGCAACCTCAACTCCCACGCCGGGGAGCCCCTCGAGAAGCGCTTCGACCTCGCCGAGCTTGCGGCTAGAATAGCGCGACCGATGAGAGGGACTGAGCAAGAGCTTCCACCTCGACGTGTCGAGATCCGCCTTCGCCGCCTGCTCCTGAGCCGCGAGAGCGACGAGAGGCGCGAGCTCTGGCTTGAGCGATGCGAGCTGTCCGAGCCGAGCCATCGACGCATCGACTGATTGCCGGAGCTCGGCGGGGAGCAGAATGCTATCGAAGTCCGCCAGCGCGCGCGGGATCGCCGTATAGATCACGAGCCCGATCAGCCCTGTGAAGATCATGACCCCGAGCAGCGTGGCTGTTCCCCCGCTCCATGGCGAGCCGAACCTAAAGCGGGAGTGGAGCAGAATCAGGAATCCCGCCAGCAACGAGAGGTAGATGTGGGCCAACAGCCAGAGCCTTAGCTTTCCTCCGAACCAGAGGAAGATGTATTTGCGCGAGGCGTAGTTGGAGAGGAAGAGGATCAGCGCGAACCCTAGAAGGCCGAACGCATAGAGGCTGAATTTCTCGCTGGCAAACAACGGGATCTGTCCGCGCCAATAGTAGACCGCACCGAAGAGCAGCATCAGGCCTCCCGTTGCCAGCAACCAGACGCGATGAATCGCAAACATTCTCGTGTAACGGCTTGGTTAGACTGTTGGAGGAGCGGTGATCATGCGTCCCGCGAGCCGGGTCACATAGCCTGTTCGAGGTAGCGGATATATTCCTCAGGGTTCAGACGTTGGGCGGCCCCGGTGGGGCAGTTGCCCATGCACGCCGGCCCGGGAAAGCCCTCGCAGAGATCGCACTTGATCGAGTAGCGCTTCCGCCGCGCAAGGTATGCTGGCTGGGGACCGTCTGGGACCACCTTTGGGAGCCGTCGCTTCTTGAATCGATCCAGGAAAGCGGTGACGCGCCCTTTCGGTTTCTTGATGGCCTCGACGTTGACAAGCGAGATGACGCCGTTCGGGCACCCTTTCGAGCACTTGCCGATCCCCATGCAGTGTGACTTGATTTCCACCCGGCCGGTGTGGTCTCGATCGATGGCGCCGATGGGACAGACCATGCATTCGGGGTCGTAGCAGTGGCGGCACGAGGTCGCGATCAGGAGCGAGCCGACCTTGATCCCCTTCAGGTTCACCCGGGAGTGGCCGTCATCGTGGACTTCCCGGCACGCGCGCACGCAGTTGTAGCAGCGGATGCATTTTTTCAGGTCGATCATCAACACGTCGCGCCCACCGATGACGCCGCCTTCCACGAATCCTTTGAGCGTGGTGGCCAGCGTCACGTTCTGCTGAATCTTCTGCTGCCACTTTTTCCGCGCTTCGATCTCCTTCCGGACCTTTGCCTCCACGTCGGGATACCGGCGAAGCACTTGGAGGAACTGCTCCCTGGGGAACTGCACGACCTCGAGCCGCGTCACCGCGACCACATTGGCGCTCCGAGGCTCGTCAGAGAGAATGGCCATCTCTCCGAAAAAGGTCCCGCCCTTCAGATAGGCCAGCACGAACTCCTCCTGGCCTTTCCAGCGGGAGACCTTGGCGAAGCCGTTTCGCACCAGGTAGAACGAATCGCCGGGATCGCCTTCTCGAAACACGATCTCGGTTTTCTTGAAACTCTTGAGCACGGCCTTCTCTGAAAGCTCATCCAGCACCGCCTGCTCCACCCCTTGAAAGAGCGAGGTGAGCTGGAGCTGGCTCTTGAGCGCCCGTGCTTTGTATTCCTGGTCCAGCGCGGCCTTCACGCTCGGCGCATGATCCACGAGCGAGAGAAACGCCTCTTTGGTGACTTCAAGGAGAAGCGATGGCTCGGCGGTGATGACGGTGGCAGAACGCGGGTAGCCGCTCAAGGCCGCCATCTCCCCGAAGAACTCGCCTCTACTCAGGCTGCCCAGATGCCTGGCAGCCGATGTTTCAGCGCCGGCAATAACGAGCACCTTCCCGGAGAGAATGATGAAAAACGTCTCCTCGTAGTCGCCCTCGCGGACCACCACGCTGTTTGGCTCGACCTGGTGGATGATGGCGCCGGGCGCCAGCCGACCGAGCTGCTCGTCGGTGAGGCCCGCAAAGAGGGGGACTTCGCTTAATATCTCAGTGGCTTCTCGCCCGGCCAACGAGGGGATCTTCGCGGTCTGCTCGGACAAACGAAGCAGAGCCTCGGGTGGGG
This sequence comes from Candidatus Methylomirabilota bacterium, assembly GCA_035288345.1. Lineage (GTDB taxonomy): Bacteria > Methylomirabilota > Methylomirabilia > Rokubacteriales > DATEAO01 > DATEAO01. The sequence continues at coordinate 12,163 of DATEAO010000200.1, forward strand.
AACTCTTGCCCCCTGGTTCTTCAACCGAGGTGGATGTGGTAGGAGTGAAGGCCATGGCACTCTTCATACTGCCTCCCTCCGATCAAGTCAAGTGTTTCCAGGGAGCCGAGGAACCATAGCCCAGCAGTTTGTCAAGCAGGGGAACAATTTGACATGACATTGAGTTGACGGGATGAGACCATTTCGGTAGTCTCGTTCCGAAGAAGGAGCGCACACGGGTGCTTACGATAAGATCACTGTTGAGGACCGCGCTTGCCGGAGCCGTCTGCCTCGGGGTTGTGGGCCTTGCCGTCGTCATGTTGGAGAGCCAGACAGCAGATCCCCAGCGGCCTTCGACGCCATCGCCCAGCGCGATCAAAGAGAATCAGGCGATCTTTGCCCAGAAACTTTATCCTGTTTTCAGCCACGCCCGGTGCACGAACTGCCACGGTCGGGTGAATCTGGTGACTGGGGCGAATCACGCCACCGGGCCGGCCGCGCAGTTTTCTAACTGCGCCACCTCTGGTTGCCACACCCCCAAGGAGGGCTTTCCGCCAAAGGAGTGGCAGGTGGCTCCGGAAAGTATGTCAATGGTCGGGAAGGATGCGCGCGAAGCCTGCGCCACGCTGAAGCGGCACGTTACCGCGGAGCAGTTCCTCGGCCTTGTGCAGTCAGACGAGCTGATTCATTGGGCGTTCAATCCTGGAGGGACACGCATCCCTGTGCCCCGGGGGTACGCCGACTTCCTACGTAACTCGGTGGAGTGGGTCAAAGGCGGCGGCCATTGCCCTTAATTCATTCTCGGAGGGGGGCACGCCCCCCTTCCGAACCTCCCCCAGAAGCTTGCGCGGGCACAGCCCGCGCTCGAACGGCGGTCCAGCGGCGGCCAGAAAAAAGGAGGGCGTGGGCGTGAATTCGGTCCGCGTGCCCACGCCGCAATGTCCGCGCGTCCTGGCGTGACGGTAGCAGACACAAGGCTGGCTGTGAATACACGCGCGAGCACGGGCGGGCGAAGCCCAGGCGCCCGTGCTGCAATCAATTATCGGCTAGGATCCTCAAGGCTCTGCCGCGCAGCGGATGACGCAGCTTCCTTAACGCTTGTGCCTCGATCTGACGGATTCTTTCGCGGGTCACCGCGAACCGTTCGCCCACCTCTTCCAGCGTCAGCGGCGATGGAACTCCGATCCCAAAACGAAGTCGCAGGATCTCTTCTTCCTTCGGCGTCAGGGAGGCGAGCGCCCGAGTGACTTGCTTGGCCAGCTCCTGACCGGCCAACGCCTCCAGCGGTGAACTGATCTGCTTATCTTCGAGGAAGTCTGAGAGCGTGGACTCATCGCCAATCGGTGTCTCCACCGACAATGGCTTCCGGGACGTCTCGAGAATCATGCGGATCTTCTTGGACGGAATCCCAGTGCGCTGGGCGAGCTCCTCAGGCGTCGGCTCATGCCCAAGCCGGTTCGTCAGCGTTCGGTTCACCTTGGTGACCCTATTGAGGGTCTCGACCAAGTGGACGGGAATCCGGATCGTCCGACCGTGATCGGCGATGGAACGAGTGATGGCTTGCCGGATCCACCACGTGGCGTAAGTCGAAAACTTAAACCCCCGCCGATACTGGAAACGGTCTACCGCTTTCATCAACCCGACGTTTCCTTCCTGGATCAGGTCCAAGAGCGGAAGATCGCAGTTTGTGTAGCGCTTGGCAATGGAGACCACCAGGCGCAGGTTGGCTTCCATCAGCTCCCGCTTGGCAACGCGAACTGTGCGGTCGCCCGCTTCGGCTTCAGCGAGAATCGGTGAGAGCTGTCGCTTTGGGAGGCCAATCTCGTCCTCGGTGGCTCGAATCTGTCGCTGGATTGTCTCTTTTTCGCTCGCGGAGTGAGCGCGCGCCCGTTCAGCCTCACACTGGTTGATCATTCCGACGCTCTCGCGGAGCTGCGAAAGCAGTTGGTCGATGACTGACGGCCGGAGCGGCAGGTCGCTCAGGAGTGCACCAATCTCTTCCCGATGTTGTGCGATCAGCTTGTGGAGCTCGGCCCGGTGGCCGTTCTTGGCCCGCCGCGCGAGATTCTCTTCCAACCGATCGATCTCCCGATCCAGTCTCCGGATCTTCCCCATGATCGAGAAGAGTCGCTTCAGGTCCGCAGCATCGGTTTCAACACCGTCCGGTTCGAGGAACAGCTCTGAGGCGGGGGCCTCATCCAGTCGAATTCGGTCTGCCATCGCCAACAGACGGCGAACGACTAGCGGCACTCTTGCGAGGGCGCTGCGGACTCGAGCCTGTCCGTCCTCAATGCGTCGCCCGATTTCCACTTCCTGGTCAGCGGTCAACAGTGGGACTTGGCCGATCTCTTTGAGATAGACACGGACAAGGTCTTCACCTTTCCCTAAAGGCTCCTCGCTGGGCTCTTCAGAGTCCTCGGGAAGGTTCAGCGTGCTCTGACTATCGTACCCCTCGCCAGAATCACCCTCGGCCCGAAATGGGGTTGGGAGATCCTCAACAAGAGGGTCAGTTCCAGGGTGTGACTTCAACACGTTCATTTCTCCTTAATTGCTTAGGCCGTCTCTCTAAGAATCGGACGAACGACTTCGTCTATTTAGACGGCCATTTGGCTCCAAAGGATTCGTAAGTACAACTGTCGGCACAAACGGAGGGTTCCGGTCAAACGGCGTCACAAAACCCTCACAGATGAACGCTAAAGTAAAGACGAAGAGAAGTCTGTCTCTATTCTCCAACAGGCTGTTGGAAAACACCCGCTAGCTGCGGGCTGCTCAAAAAGGTCCAGATGCAAGGCGGCGAGGAAGCGAGGAGTGAGACGTACTTGGATGTACGTTGCAACGACGAGCGACGAAGCCAACGCGGCAGATGGGCCTTTTTCAGCAGCCTGCTAAAGGCCGGTCACGCATGGTATGATGGCCACTCCCGGCACGAAAAATATGCATGCTGAAGTGCTCGTTATCGGCTCCGAGCTCCTGCTCGGGCAGATTGTGGACACGAACTCCGCGTTTATTGCGAGGCAACTGGCGTCGATCGGCCTCGACCTGTACTACAAAAGCACCGTTGGCGATAACCTTGGTCGCTTGAGCCAAGTTCTCCAGGGCGGGCTCGAGCGGTCAAACGTGATTATCACGACCGGGGGGATCGGCCCAACGGCCGACGACGTGACCCGTGAAGCTGTCGCCTTGGCCACTGGACGCGAGCTGGTGTTCTCCCCGGCTCTCATGGAGCAGATTACGAAGTTCTTCCAGTCCCGAGGGATAAGTCCCAGTTCGTCCAATCAACGGCAGGCCTTGATTCCCAACGGGGCCATTCCCCTTGAAAATCCTGTGGGGACCGCTCCCGGTTTCATCGTGGAAGTTAACGAAAAGTGCATCGTGACCCTGCCCGGAGTGCCGAGGGAGATGGAGCATCTTCTGATGAACCAGGTTCTCCCATATCTCCGAGGCCGATATCACCTGAGCGGGATCGTGATTTTGCGAGTCCTTCGAATGTGCGGCCTGGGCGAAAGCCGGATCGGTGAACTCCTCTCAGATTTCATGGAAAAAGGCAAGAACCCGACCGTGGGAACGTTGGCTCACCTGGGGGAAGTGGATGTGCGCATTGCCGCCAAAGGCCAGGGTGAGGCTGGAGCGCGTTCGCTAATCGCCCCGGTTGAAGCTGAAATCCGCAGGCGGGCCGGCGATCTGGTGTTTGGTGTGGATGGAGAAACCCTCCAAGGTGCCGTGGGTGCCCGCCTCGCTCAGCTCGGCTGGAAAGTTTCTGTCGTGGATCTGGGTGTGGGTGGTCTTGTTGCGGCTCGACTCTTCGAGGGTGCTCCCCGAGAGTTTAGCGGGGGACTGATGTTGGGGGAGGGTAAGGGCCCTGAGGCGCTGGGCATCACCCTTACTGGGTCGGAGACCAGCGAGGAGAAGGCATCCAAGCTCACCGAGGGAGTACGAGACTGGGGAAGGAGCCAGGTAGGACTTGCCGTCGTGCTAGAGGGTTCTTCCCAGAAGCTAGATCACCCTACTACCCGAGCCTTGATCGCCTGCTCACTTCTGGGCCAAATTTCGTTTCGGGAGCACGCGCTCGGTGGGGATACAACCTCCATTCGCTTGAGGGTGTCTACCCTTGCCCTCGACCTTCTCCGTAAAGCTCTCAGCCGGTTGAACTAAAATACACATAACTTGGTAGGAATAGTAAAATTGTATTCTTGACAAATACGATAGAGATTAATACAATTAAGCAAACGTCCTGAACGGGGAGCCACAATGCAGCCGACACCCGCTGTTCGAAGAGACAGACTCATAAAACCTCACGGTGGACGCCTCGTTAATAGGGTCCTTGTTAGTGATGCCAGGGATAACGCCATCGCAAGGGCTCGCTCCCTCAAACGGATTGCTCTCAACGCCCGGACCATGTCAGACCTCGAACTGATCGCGGGAGGGGCGTTTAGCCCGCTCGAAGGGTTTATGGGGCAGGCGGATTACAGCACCGTCCTTACTGAGATGCGCCTCGCGAATGGCCTGCCATGGTCGCTCCCGATCACGTTGGCCGTTGGAGAAAGTGACGCAGAGTCGCTCAAGGTCGGTGAAGAGGTTGCTCTTGTGGCTCCTTGGGATGAGCTGCTTGGACTGCTTCATCTTGAGGAGAAATTCCGATTGGACAAAACGGAAGAGGCCCGCCTTGTATACGGCACCGAGGAAAAGCGCCATCCCGGCGTAGCGTATCTCTATACTCGGGGAGAGCTTCTTTTGGCTGGCCGAATCGATCTGGTCAATCACCCCCCGCTTGCGGGATTCGAAGCGTACCGACGGGACCCGGCAGAGACGCGCGCTTTCTTTGAGGCAAATCAGTGGCGCACCGTAGTGGGTTTTCAAACACGAAATCCGATTCACCGTTCCCACGAATATATCCAGAAGTGCGCGCTCGAGCTGATGGACGGCATTCTCATCCACCCCCTGGTGGGAAAGACCAAGCTCGATGATATCCCTTCCGAGGTGCGTCTACGCTGCTATCAGGCGTTGATCGAACACTACTATCCGAAAGACCGCGTCCTGCTTTCGGTTTTTCCCGGTGCAATGCGTTATGCCGGGCCACGTGAGGCGATCTTTCACGCGCTCGTGAGGAAGAACTATGGGTGCACGCACTTCATAGTGGGACGGGATCACGCGGGTGTGGGGAATTTCTACCATCCGTTTGCGGCGCACGAGATTTTCAGGAAGTTTAATCGAGAAGAGCTCGATATCGTGCCACTCTTCTTCGATGAAACCTTTTTCTGCAAACGCTGCGGGGCCGTCGCGTCACCGAAGACCTGCCCGCACCCCAAAGAGGAACGTGTTGCGTTGAGCGGGACCAGGGTGCGTGAGCTATTGAGCCAAGGGGAGTCATTGCCACCTGAATTTACGCGGCCAGAAGTGGCTGAGGTGCTGGCAGAGTGGATCCAGAGTGGCTCCGCCTAATGGACCGTTTGGATCAAGGAGCGCGATCATGACTGATCTACAGCGATTCCACCATCTCCTCGACGTGGACGAGATGCCAGGTGACGCCCCTGCCCGACCCTCCTGGGCCGATGAAGACGAGATCGATACGTTTGATGAGTTCGTCCATGATTTCTGGAGCGGGAAGCTCTCCCCAGACGACTTCAAGAAGTTCCGGCTCCAGAACGGCATCTACGGCCAGAAGCAGGGGGGGGTGCAGATGATTCGCGTCAAGATCCCGTGGGGGGGGCTGACCGCCGACCAGCTCGAGGCCCTCGCCGACGTTGCGGCGGAGACCCCGCGCGAGGTGGCCCACGTGACCACCCGCCAGAACGTCCAGTACCACTTCGTGCAGCTCGATCGGGTCACTGACCTCCTGCGCCGGCTCGGTGCAGTTGGCCTCACCACGCGTGAGGCGTGCGGGAACACCGTGCGCAATGTCACGGCGGGAT
>DATEAO010000201.1:0-4540 GCA_035288345.1 Candidatus Methylomirabilota bacterium
TCTGCTCGCTTCTCGACACGGCCCTGCGGTGCTGGTTGTAGAGGTTAGTCATCCTATGCAGGGGAAGCCGGTCAGCGCCTCTCAGGTAGTCATGAGCCGGTTGATGCAACCGATGGACGCGAACCCGATGGGTAATGTTCACGGGGGTGTGATCCTGCGTCTGATGGACGAAGCCGGTGGTGTGACAGCGATCCGCCACTCCCGGACGCGCGCCGTGACCGCGGCCATCGACTCGTTCAGTTTTCATCATCCAGTCTTTGTCGGAGACCTGGTGACCGTGAAGGCACAGGTGAACTGGGTGGGGAACACCTCCATGGAGGTCGGCGTGCGGGTGGAAGCCGAGAACGTCTTGACCGGCCGGGTCACTCACACCTCCTCGGGATATCTGGTCTACGTGGCGCTTGACCAGCAGAATCTCCCAAAAGAAGTGCCGCCGCTGATTCCAGAGAGTGACGAAGACCGGCGTCACATGGCTGAGGCTGAACAACGTCAGCAAGCGCGGCTGCGCGCGCGGCAAGAGAAAAAGTCGCCGTGAGAATCGTGTCGCTCCTTCCGAGCGCCACTGAGATTGTCTCAGCCCTTGGACTGGCAGACGACCTGGTGGGGATCACTCACGAGTGTGACTATCCGCCCGATGTCGCCTCGAAGCCTGTCATGATCACACCCGTGGTACATCCCGGATCCCTCTCCAGCCCGGAGATTGACGCGAAAATCGCTGGCGCGATGAGAGACGGTACGGGCGTTTACCGGCTCGACGTGGAGGCGATCAGGCGCGCTGATCCTGATCTCATCATCACTCAAGAGCTGTGCGACGTCTGCGCTGTGGGATACGACGAGGTCATGGCGGCAATCAAAGACCTCGCTCGAGCTCCTCAAGTTCTTTCCCTCGGGCCCCGCTTCATGTTTGATATGATCAGGGACGTCCAAACCGTGGCGCAGGCCGCCCGGGTTCCGGAGAGAGCCACGCCGATCGTCGCAGCGCTTCGCCGTCGAATCGACCGGGTGGTGGAGCAGAGAAAGAACGCCGAGCATGTTCTGCGTGTGGCCTGTCTCGAGTGGCTCGATCCGGTCTATGTCGCGGGGCACTGGATCCCTGAGATGGTGGAGCTTGCCGGCGGGCGAGATCTCTTTGGGGCCAAAGGCAACCCATCCAAGAAAATCCCGTGGGAGGCTGTGGCCGCGTCACGCCCCGATGTCTTGATTCTGATGCCGTGCGGGTTCGACGTCCCCCGCGCGTTGAAGGAGGTTCATTTCCTCACTCAGCGACCTGGCTGGAGCGAGCTGCCGGCGGTGAGGAACGGGCGGGTGTGGATCGTGAACGGCCACGCGTATTACAATCGCTCAGGGCCGCGCTTGGTTGACGGGCTGGAGTTCATGGCCCACATGCTCTATCCCGAGTGGTTTCCACGACAGCCGCCCGCTGAAGCGGCTATACTTCTGACCTCCGCCTTCTCCTCGCTGGGGGGAGGGAAGGGAGAGGCGAATACGGGGACTTGATTCTTGCACCAGCACGCTGAATTTGTCCCGCTCCACGTTCACAGCGAGTACAGCCTGCTGGACGGCGCGGCCCAGCTTGAAAAGCTCGTGGCTAAAGCCAAGGCGCTTCGCTTTCCCGCAATCGCGCTGACAGACCACGGCAACCTGTTCGGCGCCATCGATTTCTACCTCGCCTGTCAGAAAGCTGGGGTCAAGCCGATCCTCGGAAGTGAGCTCTATGTGGCGCCGGGGAGCCGCTTCGAGCGGGCGAGCCAGGATGGCGGTTACGAGGGGGCCAACCACCTCACTGTTCTGGCTCGGAACCTCACCGGCTATAGAAATCTCATCAGGCTCGTGTCTAAGGCCTATCTTGAGGGGTTCTACTACAAGCCTCGAACAGATAAGGAGCTATTGGCTGAGCATTCAGACGGATTGTTCGTGCTTTCCGGCTGCCTCAACTCAGAAGTCTCTCGCCTGACCTCCCAGGGAGAAGAGCAGAAGGCGCGCCAGGCCGCGGGGTGGTTCCAGGAAGTGTTCGGGAAAGACTATTACGGGATGGAGATCCAATCCCATGGGCTGGATGAGCAGGTAAGGGTGACGGAAGCGATCCTCAAGATCGCCAGGGCCATCAACGCGCCGGTGGTTGGCACGAACGACTCGCACTACCTCGATCAGACCCACTCCAGGGCCCACGAGCTACTCCTCTGCATCCAGACCGGGACCACGATGAATGATCCCAAGCGCTGGCGATTCTCCACCGACCAGTTTTACCTGAAGTCGGACGAGGAGATGAAGCAGGTCTTTTCGGAAATCCCTGAGGCCGTGAAGAACAGCCTGGCGGTGGCCGAAGCGTGCAATCTCGATCTGAGCTTCGATCAATTCCATCTGCCACGCTACCTGGTCCCTGACGGCTTCACCCTCGAGAGCTATCTGGAGCATCTCGCGCGTGAGGGGCTCAAGGGGCGGTACGGGCCAACGCCTTCTGACGCGGTAATCAAGCGACTTGAGCAAGAGCTGAGCATCATCGAGAAGATGGGGTTTGCCGGTTATTTCCTCGTGGTGTGGGACTTCATCCACTATGCCAAGCAAAACAAGATTGCGGTGGGACCTGGGCGAGGCTCCTCAGCCGGCTCGCTCATCGCGTACTGCCTCGGGATCACCAACATCGATCCGATCCGCTATCACCTCCTCTTCGAACGCTTCCTGAATCCCGAGCGGATCTCGATGCCCGACATGGACATCGACTTCGCCGACGATCGACGTGACGAGGTGATCAGGTATGTGGCGGACCGCTACGGCCGGGACAAGGTGGCCCACATCATCACCTTCGGCACGCTGGGCGCCAAGGCGGCGATCAGAGACGTCGGGCGCGCGCTCGGGCTGCCGTACGCCGACGTGGACAAGATCGCCAAGCTGGTCCCCAATGTCCTGAACATCGCGCTCGACGATGCCCTCTCGAAGTCCCCGCCATTGGCCGAGATGGTGAAGGGCCAGCCTCAGGTCGGAGATCTCTGGCAGGTCGCGAAGACGCTGGAAGGATGCACGCGTCACGCGTCGGTTCACGCCTCCGCCGTCGTGATCTCCGATGAGCCGCTCATGGAACATATCCCGCTGTACAGGGACCCCAAACGGCCCGAGCTGATCACCGGGTACGCGATGGGACCGATCGAGAAGCTGGGGCTGCTCAAGATGGACTTTCTCGGGCTCCGCACCCTCACGGTGATCGCGCATACCGTCAAGCTCATCGCGGAATCACAGGGGAACACAATCGATCCGGAAGCGATCCCGCTGGACGATCCCAAGACGTACCAGCTGCTGAGCGAAGCTCGGACGTTCGGGGTCTTCCAGCTCGAATCTGCGGGGATGCGGGACGCCTTGCGCGGGCTCCGGCCCGAGCGGCTCGAGGACATCATCGCCATGGTGGCGCTCTACCGGCCGGGCCCGATGGAAATGATTCCCGAGTTCATCAACCGAAAGCACGGCAAGACGAAGGTCACGTACGAGCTTCCGCAGCTCGAGACGATTCTGAAGGAGACGTACGGGGTCTGCGTCTACCAGGAGCAGGTGATGCAGATCGCGTCGACCGTGGCGGCCTTCTCCATGGGGGAGGCGGACATTCTGCGCCGCGCCATGGGGAAGAAAGACGCCCAGATGATGGCGCAGCAGCGCGAGAAGTTCGTGAAAGGCGCCATCGCCAAAGGGGTAAAGAAAGAGAAAGCGGAGAAGCTCTTCGATCTGCTCGCGCCGTTCGCGGGGTACGCCTTCAACAAGAGTCACGCGGCGTGCTACGCGGTGGTCGCCTATCAGACCGCGTACTTCAAGGCGAACTATCCCGTAGAGTTCATGGCCGCGCTGCTCACCTCTGAAATGGGAGATACCGACAAGATCGTGAAGTACATCGATGAGTGCCGCGCCATGGGGCTCCAAGTCGCGCCGCCCGACGTGGACCGGTCGGCCATCCGCTTCAGCGTCTCAGGAGAGACGATCGTCTTCGGTCTCGCCGCGATCAAGAATGTCGGTGAGGCCGCGATGGAGTCGATCGTCAAAACCCGAGACGCCCACGGAGCGTTCACCTCCCTCGCCGATTTCTGCGCGCGCGTGGACCTCCGCCTCGTCAATCGGCGCGTGATCGAGAGCCTGATCAAGGCCGGTGCGTTCGATTCGCTCAAGCTGCCTCGGGCCCATCTCCTTGCGACACTGGACCAGGCGATGGAAGCCGGCCAGCGCGACCAGCGCGACCGCCAAGAGGGGCAGGCCTCGTTTTTCGAAATACTTCCCTCGACCCTCTCCTCCAACGAGCCGTTGACTGGCCAGACCATCCTTGAAGAGTGGGACGACGATCAGCGCCTCGCCTACGAGAAGGAAGTGTTGGGCTTCTACCTTTCTGGACACCCGCTGGCTCGCTTGGCCCCGCTGGCCCTCGAGGTCGGCGCCACGCCGATCAGCGAGCTGAGCGGAAAGTCTGATGGCTCGCGCGTGACCTTGTTGGGGCTGGTGACCGCGCTCAAGGAGATTACCACGAAGAACGGGGACCGGATGGGGTTCCTCACCCTGGAAGATATGG
>DATEAO010000202.1:0-3343 GCA_035288345.1 Candidatus Methylomirabilota bacterium
TCCCAAATCGCCTTCAGCACGGCAGTGACCACTTGATCCTGGGCCGCCTTATGGGTCGCGAAGTAGAGGTCGTAGGCGATCGAGCAGGTGTCCTCGACCACCGCGGCACCGGCTTTCACGACCCGAGTGTAGTAGCCGGGCACCGCCTGGCGAACGCGCTTGTCAGCGTCTGGTGAGCAGTCGATCGGGAGGAAACGGACCCCGATTGCGGCATCAGCCTCTCTGACTTTTGCGGCGTTGTGGGCGAATGTGGTGACATCCGCGCGCCCCTGGACCAGCGCGTCTATGCCGTCGTTGACCGCGGGCACGGGGACTACCTTGACGTCGTTCCACGTTAGGCCAGCGCTCGCGAGGAGCCCGAACATGTTGAACCACACGGCCTGGTGGGCTGGATATTCTCCCGTGACCCGTTTGCCCTTGACATCGTAGACGGTCTTGTACGGCGAGTCCTTTTTCACGATCAGACCGACGAGCAGCGGGGCCCCCCGCATCACGAGGCGGATGTCAGGAGAGTGCTGAAAGTCGTTCTTCCCTCCCACTTTGAGCTTCTCCCGCCCGACGTACGCCATCCCTATGTCCACGGCGTTGACCAGCGCGAAATCCAGCTCCCCGGTGTTGAGCAGGGGAAGAAAGGTGCTGGTCCCGGAATAAGGCTGGACGCTTGCCCGGATCAGGGCCCCCTCGCCGGCGACCAGGGCGAGCCCACTCGCCAGGGCGTAGAAGACCGTGCCTGGCGGGTTTGCCCCGATCGTGACGGCCTTTGGCATCTGCTGGGCCCACGTCCAGGTTCCCAGGGCGAGAACGAGCCCAAGCACGATGCTCACAGCGATGACAAGACTTCGCTTGAAGTTCCTCACGGTCAGCCTCCTTGACGGCGCGCAGCAGATGCGCTAGTTGGAATCCAGGCTTTCAAAAGTTCCCACCCGGAACACTACAAGAGCAAGGGCAGACACGTCAAGGCGAGCGTGCGGGAGGCAAGCCTTCGGTTCCGCCGTCGCGTAAGCGTTTCAAATCGGCAATCCCAAATCGCGAATCCCGAACTACGGAATCAGCAGCACTTTGCCGGTAGTCTTCCGCCCTTGGAGGTCCCGGTGCGCTTGTGCCGCCTCGCTGAGGGGGAAGGTGGCGCCGATCCGGAGTTTCAGCTCTCCGCGGCTCACCCATCCCAGCACATCGCCCGCCCGGTTGAGAAGGTCCTCGCGCGTTTCGATATAGTGCACCAGGGTCGGACGGGTAAAGAAGAGAGACCCCTTCACGCTGAGGACTTGGGGATCGAACGCCTGAACCGGACCGCTCGACTGACCGAAGAGCACCAGGTAACCGCGACGCGCAAGTGAGTTGAGGCTCTTCTCGAGCGTGTCCTTCCCAACCGAATCGTAGACCACCTGTACGCCCCGACCGTCGGTGAGCCGCTTCACCTCAGACTCGAAATCCTGCTGGGTGTAGAGGATCACCTCGTCAGCGCCGGCTTCCCTCGCGAGCTTCGCCTTTTCCTCGGTGGACACGGTGCCGATGACGCGCGCGCCGATCCGCCTGGCCATCTGGCAGAGCAGGAGACCCACGCCGCCGGCCGCAGCATGGACCAGGCAGGTGTCGTCCTTCTTCAAGGGGTACGTGGAATACACCAGATAGTGAGCGGTCATCCCTTGAAGCATGGCGGCAGCGCCTTGCTTGGCGTCCAGCCCGGCTGGGAGCTTCACCAACCTGTTCGCTGGGGCCACCGCATATTCGGCGTATGTGCCGGGGATTCCGGTAAACGCGACCCGGTCACCCGTGCGGACCTCCGTGACCCCAGGCCCAACCGCTTCCACGACACCGGCCCCTTCGTTCCCCGCGGTAAACGGGAGCGATCCCTTATAGAGTCCCCGTCGCTGATAGATCTCGATGTAGTTCAGCCCGATCGCTTGCAGCTTGATCAGCGCCTGACCAGGCCCGGCGGCCGGGGTCGGCACCTCCTCCAGCTTCAAGACTTCCGGCTCGCCGTACTCGTGCACTCGAATCGCCTTCATAGAGTCCCCCCCCTTTAGAAAGATGTCAGGCGCTCCCAGTTATACCACGATTGACGGAAGCAGGGGTGTGGCTTCGAATTCCGGTTGCGGAGCGTTGACAGGGGAGCCGACCTACGCTACGTTTTGGGGCGTCGGGTCAAAGCCCCTCAGACGATTCTATGCGCGATAAACTTTCCAGATCGGCGGATGCGATCAAGCAGATCAAGTTGTTGATCTGCGACGTTGACGGGGTGCTCACGGACGGACGGATCGTGTACGACTCCAGCGGGCGGGAGCTGAGGTTCTTTGACGTCCAGGACGGGCTCGCGATTCGTCTGCTTCGCACCGCGGGGATCAAAACGGCGCTGATCACCCACAAGGCCTCGCGCGCCGTCAAATATCGGGCCAAGGATATGATGGTGAACGAGCTCTACGCAGGGGTCTTTCCAAAGCACAAGCTCTTGCCCAGACTTCTCAAAACGCATCGGGTCGGCGCGCACGAGATCTGCTACGTCGGAGATGACCTGGTTGATCTGGGGATGATGAACCTCGTGGGATTTCCGGTTGCCGTGGCGAACGCCAGTCGCGAGGTGAAAGAGGCGGCGCGATATGTCACCCGGAAACGGGGCGGCAGAGGCGCGGTGAGGGAGGTGATCGAGCTGATCCTGAGGACTCAGGGGAAGTGGCGCGAGGTTGTCGAGGCGGTGTATGGGCGCCTTTCCACGAACGACAAGCCTCGGAGCGCCGCGCCCAAACGACGCTCTCGCTGATCAACCCTGATCAATTTCTTCGGCAGCGGTTGGCTTCAAGATTTAGGATGGGCTGACCAGCACACTCATGAGTTAGCTCCAATCCGAGAATAAAAATCGCCGAGAGGCGAGGCCGAGACCCGCGGGGCCTGGCGTCGGGCCGCCACCCGCGGGTCACGGCCTCGTCGTTGCGTGATTATTTTCGGATGAGGGCCAGGTGGCGCAGCGGCAGGAGGGGAATCGTTCGTGGGAAGATCCTTCGAAAAAGATTTTCACGTGCGTTGGGGAGACATGGACTTCAATGCGCACATGAAGAACACGGCGTACCTCGACCTGTCAGGGGACGCCAGGATGATGTACTTTGCGGAGCGCGGCTTCTCCATGCGGGAGTTCGAGCGGTTGAGGGTGGGCCCGGTCATCCTGCGAGATGAGCTTGAGTACTACAAGGAGATGCGCCTTCTCGAGGCCATTAAGGTCAACCTCCAGCTTGCTGGGCTGAGCGCCGATGCGTCGCGATTCTGCCTGCGGAACGACTTCTTTCGGGAGGGCGGTCGGCTGGTCGCGCGGGTGACCAGCACCGGTGGCTGGCTGGATCTGGTCGAGCGT
>DATEAO010000203.1:0-3324 GCA_035288345.1 Candidatus Methylomirabilota bacterium
ATCGAGAGCCGGCTGAAGACCCCCCCGGGGCTCGTCACCAAAGAAACACTGCGCGCGCTGGCCTCAAACTTTCCACTTGACAGCCTCCGTGTTCGCTCCGTATCGTCGCCCTAGCCTATCCTTTTTGCGCGACCCACCCACACAGGAGGAGGTCATGCTTAGAAAGCTGCTTTGGCTAGGGGGCGTTTGTTCTCTCTTGGTTCATTTCTCGCTCACGCCTGTTTGGGGGCAGGATTTCTACAAAGGAAAAACCGTCAGGATCATCGTGGGTGCCTCAGCCGGAGGCGGGTACGACACGTATTCCCGGACCATCGCCCGGCACATCGGAAAGCACATCCCTGGCAATCCCACGTTTATCGTGGAAAACATGCCGGGGGCCGGGTTTCTCATTTCCGCCAATCACATGTACAGGATAGCCAAACCGGATGGCTTGACGATCGGCCACTTTATCGGGGGACTTTTCCTCCAACAGCTCTTGGGCAAGCCGGGAATCGAGTTTTTTTCGCTCAACTTTGAGTATGTCGGTGCCCCGGGCCAGGACAATTACGCCTTTGGCATCTCTAAGGCAACCGGAATCACGAGCACGGATCAGTGGCTCGCTTCCAAGACCGTGGTCAAGCTTGGAGGGGTCGGCGTCGGCTCGGCCACCGACGATATTCCCAAGGTGCTGATGGCCACGATTGGGCTCCCTGTCCAGTTGGTTTCCGGTTTCAAGGGGACCGCCGATGTCAGGCTGGCTTTTAACAGCGGCGAAGTTCAGGGGGTCTGCAATGCTTGGCAGTCCTTCAAATCGACATGGCGCAGCGAGCTGGACTCGGGCAACCTTGTCATCGTCCTACAAAACACGCCGAAGCCCCACCCGGACCTTCCCAAGGTTCCCCTGGCCATCAACTACGCCAAGACCGACGAGGCCAAGAAGTTCATACGGGCGCTTGTTCACACCGTGGGACCGACGGCGCGTCCGTATGTCCTCCCGCCGGGCACGCCCAAGGACCGGGTGATGATCCTCCGAAAGGCGTTCATGGACACCATGAAAGATCCGGAGTTCCTGGCTGAAGCCACGAAGGCCAAGCTAGAAATCGATCCGCTGGACGGCGCCGAGCTGGAGCGGAATGTGAGGGAGGTCTTTACTCTGGATCCGTCCCTGATCCAGAGGGCGCAAGAGATGCTGAAGTAATTTAATTTGGTGACGGGCGTTCGGAAGGTGAACGCTCCGATCGCGGGCGCTATTTCAGCCAGAGAAAGAGCTGGCCGTCGGGGAAGGGCACGCTGAGGGCGCGGTTGAAGAGCAGGTCGAAGAAGCCCCAGGCGAAAGCCGTCACCACGATGGTGATCGGCCACTTCTCGCTCGCTGCCTTGAGGTAGAGAAAGGTCGCCAGCGGCACCGCGATAGAGAACCCGAGGAGCCAGATCAGGACAAAAAAGCCGACGATCCACCCAACGATCACGGCTGTTCTTCGGTAGACCAGACTCTTCGGGAGGTCGGGTTCAGGGCCCGCCGTCACCTCCACGCCGCGGTGCGGTTCTTTGCCCGTGAGACTCAGCCCGAGGTGAGCGAGTGCCAGGGCCAGGAGTGGGAAGCCGATCGCCCAGGGAAAAAGACCGGCCCGGTAGCCAAAGTCTCTACTCGCCCAGAGCGCCCAACCGATGGCGACCACGATCGCCGCCGTAAAGACGGCTTCCCAGCGCGCGGTGACGGGTCGGCCGTTTCCATTGGACGTCACCGACCGATCTCCGCCCGAGCGTGCCGACACCCGCGCCCGCTGCCAGATCGGGTACACGATGCCGGCGAAGATCAGCGCGAAGATGACGAGGACGCCGGGGCGCCAGAGCCATGCCGCGCCGTAGTTGCCCGTGGAGAGAAAGAGCCGATTCTCCATGAGTGGGCCCAGCACGAGCCCCAGGAGGAGGGGAGGGCGCGGCCAGTTCAGATGGACCATGATCCAGCCGAGCGCGCCCGCAAGCAGCACGATCACGAGATCGGGAAAGGCGTTTTTTTCCGCGAACGCGCCAAGGTAGATCAACAAGAGGATGAGCGGCGTCAGGATGCTGCTCCGAACGCGGGTCACCTTCACGATCTGATTCAGGAAGAGAAAACAAATCGCCACCGTGATCAGGTTCGAGAGCACGATCACCCAGACGAACGAGAACGTCAGTCCAAGCCGCCCCCTCGGCTCGGGGACAAGCATGTGGGGACCGGGGGCGATTCCCTGGATGATGAACGCGCCGAGCAAGATCGCAGTGGTCACGCTGCCGGGCACGCCGAAGGCGATCGTGGGAATCAGCCCCCCTCCGAGCGCAGAGTTGTTGGACGCGCCCGGCCCGAGCACCCCTTCCACCGCCTCCTTTCCGAAGCGCTCTTTGTTTCGAGAGCTCTGGACGGCATGGGCGTAGGTCAGCCACTGGGACACGGCACCCCCCATGCCGGGGATGATGCCCACGTACGCGCCGATGGCGCTACAGCGAATGACCAGCCAGAAGTGGCGGAAGGTGTCCCTGACGCCTTCCATCACGCCGCCGAGCTTGCCGACCTCTCGCTGCGCAATACTCGATCCCAGGAGCGCGAGGTCGATGACCTCGGGAATCGCAAAGAGTCCGATGGTCACGGGCACGAGTCCGATTCCGTCCCACAGGAAGAGCTGGCCGAACGTGTGTCGCTGGATCCCCGAGATGGGATCGAGGCCGATCGTCGCCAGGAGGAACCCGAGGCCCGCCGAGACCAGGCCCTTGAGCAAGACCCCTCCGCTCAGCGCGGCCACGAAGGTGGTCCCCAAGAGGGCCAGCATGAAAAACTCCGGAGACCCGAAGGCCAACACCAGGGGCCGGACGAAGGGGATCGCCGCGGCCAGGGCGAACGCGCCGAAGATCGCCCCCACCAGCGAGCTCATGAGCACCGCGCCCAGGGCCCTCCCCGCCTCGCCCTTTTTCGCCATCGGGTGGCCGTCCACGATCGTCGACGCGGTCGTGGGCTCTCCCGGCACGCCGAAGAGGACGGACGTGATGTCGCCCGTCGTCGCGGTCACCGAGGCCATCCCCAGGAGGAAGGCGAAGGCCTCGACGGGGCTCATCTTGAAGATGAAAGGAAGCATCAGAGCCAGCGTCGTGGGGCCGCCGAGCCCGGGGAGAATCCCCACCACGAAGCCGACCGCCACACCCGTGAGCATGAGTGTGATGGTCGACCAGGTGAAGACCATCCAGAGGCCAGCGACGAGGGCCCCAGCCAGTTCAGCCATGAGACCGAGTCAGTGCTTCGTACATGGCGTCCCTACTTCGGGGCAATCGTTTCTTCGAGCTTTGCCAGGAGCGAAGGCTTCATGTTGAAAA
>DATEAO010000204.1:0-3740 GCA_035288345.1 Candidatus Methylomirabilota bacterium
CCTGGATCGGCGAGCAGATGATGTCGCTCTCGTGCGGGCTGATGGCGGGCTTCACGATCAACTTCCCGGAGGAGCCCGAGACCGTGAAGCAAAACCTCCGGGAGATCGCGCCGCAAGTGATCTTCGCCTCGGCCCGACTCTACGAGGAGATCGTCCGCGCGGTCCAGGTCCGCTACCTCGACAGCACGCGGCTGAAACGGAAGACCTACGAGGCTGCGATCAGGATCGGGACCCGGCTCGCAAACTTAAAGTTCGCCAAACAGCCGGTCCCGCTTCGTCTCCGCTTCCTCGGGACTGCGGCTGACTGGCTCGTGTTTCGAAAGCTGAGAGACCACCTGGGTTTGAGCCGGGTGCGCAACGCTTACACCGGAGGCGCGCTGATCGGCCCGGACCACTTCCGCTTCTTCCACGCCATCGGCGTCAATCTCAAGCAGATCTATGGCCAGACCGAGATCGCCGGGATCTCCGTCGTGCACCGGAGGGATGACATCAAAGTGGACACGGTGGGACAGCCGATTCCTGAGACCGAGGTGGGGATCTCGCCGGACGGAGAGATCATCTCCAGAAGCCCCTCGGTCTTCAAAGGGTACTACAAGCAACCGGAGGAGACGGCCCGGGCGCTCCGCGACGGCTGGCTCCACTCCGGGGACACTGGCTTGATTGACGAGGACGGCCATCTGGTGTTCTTTGATCGGACCAAGGACATCGTCGTGCTCGCGGACGGAAGCCGCTTCTCCCCGATGTACCTTGAGGGCCGGCTCCGCTTCAGCCCGTTCATCAAAGACGCGCTCGTCGTGGGAGACCGGCGCCCGTTCGTCACCGCCATCGTCTGTATCGACGCGACCGTGGTCGGGAAGTGGGCGGAAGAGCGCGCGATCGCGTACACGAGCTATCAGGAGCTCTGTCAGAAGCCCGAGGTCCATCGGCTTGTGGAGGAGGCGGTGCGTCAAGCCAACCGGGGGCTTCCCAAGGCGGCCAGGATCCGGCGCTTCCTGAACCTGTTCAAAGAGTTCGATGCCGACGATGACGAGCTGACGCGGACTCGAAAGCTCCGCCGCGCGTTCGTGGAGGAGCGTTATCGGCAGATCGTTGAGGCGCTCTACGGCGAGGCTGGCTCGGTCCACGTGGACACCGCCATCACATACGAGGATGGCCGGAGCGTGCCGATCAAAATCGACCTCAAGGTCGTTGACGTGGCGGAGACCTAGCGCCGTGGCGATAGGCGTCGTATCTATTCGTTGAATGCTCCGGGGACAGGGGCTAGGGGTCAGGGGTCTGCAAAGGCCGATCTTGCTAGCCCCAGGCCCCTGGCCCCAGACCCCGAAAACGTGCAGACGTCGAGCGAACAAGGAGTATAGCTGGATGGAACTGTTTCTTCAGCTCATCGTTACCGGAATCCTGGTGGGGAGCGTCTACGCCCTGGTGGCGCTGGGCTGGACGCTGATCTACAAGTGTTCCGGCGTGCTCAACCTGGCGATGGGCGAGCTGACCCTCATCGGCGCTTACGTATCGCTGCAGTTCTACACGTGGGGGTTCCCGTTCCCGGTGTCGATCCTGGCCACGCTGGTCGTGGGGTGCGTGCTCGGCCTGCTGGTGGAGCGGCTGGTCCTGCGTCGAATGATCGGCGAGCCGATTCTCGCGGTCATCATGATCACGGTCGGGCTCTCGTTCTTCTTTCGGGCGCTCGTGGGGTTCATCTGGGGGACTGATACCCGGGTCTTCTCCCCACCGGTCTTTTCTCCTGAGCCTGTTCGGGTTGGGAAGATGGTTCTGGGATCGGTCTACATCTGGAGCTTTGTGACCGCGCTGATCCTCCTTCTCGCGTTCGTGCTCTTTTTCCAGAAGACGCGCTGGGGCCTCGCCATGCAGGCAATGGCGGACGACGAGATGGCGTCGCTCTCTCTCGGCGTGAGCGCGAGATGGGGCTACGCCATGGCGTGGGCGCTGGCGTTCATGGCCTCGGGGGTCGGCGGCGCGCTCCTCGGGAACATGAATGGCGTGAACATCTCAATCGGTTACCTGAGCCTGCTGGTCCTGCCCGCGGTGGTGCTCGGCGGTCTCAACTCCATCCCGGGCGCCATCGTCGGCGGGATCGTGATCGGAGTGCTCCAGAACCTGTCGGGAGGCTACATCGATCGATTCACGCCGGGAGGGGTCAAAGACATCGCCCCGTTCGTCTTCATGGTCATCGTTCTGCTGTTCCGTCCGTATGGCCTGTGGGGCTGGCTCCGCATCGAGAGAGTGTGAAGCGTGAAGCGTGAAGCGCAAAAAGCGAAGAGTGAAATGACTCGGACTTTCCCCTCATTGGTTTCGCATGCTGTTTCTAGCCCTTCACACTTCACGTTTTCAGGCTTCACTTCTCAAACGCTTCACACTTCACGCTTCACACTTCACGTCTAAAATGTATCTGCCCGCGGGAGTCTATCACGAGGAGTACCGCGCTGATCACGCCTGGTGGCAGACCGCGTTTGTGCGCTGGAAGATGGGTCTGCTCGTGCTCGCCCTGGCCGCATTGCCACTCTATGCCAATCTCTACCTCGTTTCGGTCGCCAACATCATCGGGTACACGATCCTCTCCGCGCTCGGGGTCCAGCTTCTCATCGGGTACTGCGGCCAGATCACGCTCGGCCACGCCGCGTTTATCGCGGTCGGGGCCTACGCCACCGCAATCGGGATCCTCCAGTACAATCTCCCATACCCGATCAGCGCCGCTATCGGAGCCATACTTGCGGGCCTCTGGAGCGTCCTCTTCGGTCTCCCCTCGGCGCGCGTGAAGGGCTTCTACCTGATCATGACCACGATGGCCGCTCAGTTCGTGACTGTGGACTTCATCATCACGCAATACGTCAGCAAGATCGGCGGACGCGGGCACTACTTCTCCCTCCCGCCGGGCACGATCACCATCGGGCCCTGGGTGATCGACTCCGAGATGAAAAGCTACTATCTCATGTTCGGGCTGGTCGTCCTCTCGACCGCCGCGCTCGCCAACCTGCTTCGCACCCGTGTCGGGCGCGCGTGGATCGCGATTCGCGACAACGATATCGCCGCAGCGACGATGGGGGTCAACGTGGTCTGGTACAAGCTCCTCGCCTTCTTTGTGGCGGGAGTGCTCGCGGGGCTGGCCGGGGCCTTCTGGATCAGCTCGCTCCTGTTCGTGAGCCCTGAGCACTTCACCTTTTCGTGGTCGCTGTGGATCGTGGGGGTGATCCTGATCGGAGGCGTGGGAAGCCTCCACGGCGTGATCTTCGGCTCGGCGTTCATCACGATCCTCCTGGAGCTTCTCAAGTTCGCCGTGATCCCGTTGAGCGAGGTCTTCCCGAAGCTCCACGAAGGCTTCCTCTACATCAAGGAGATGGCCTTTGGTCTCGCCATCGTCCTCTTTTTGCTCTACGAGCCGCGCGGGCTCGCGTATCGGTGGCAGCAGACGAAGAACTATTTCAACCTCTGGCCGTTCGCGTACTAGTGCCGTGGCGATAAGCTTCGCATCCCGGCGTTCTCGGTCGTCGCCAATCCTCACGTACAACCGCGTACGCTCCGGTTGGCTCCTCCCTCGGGCCTTGGGCTGCTCGCTTCTGGCCACGGCACGAGTGGGTATCAAGACCCAAGTCTGACAGAATCGTGCAGACTTTGGGCGACCAAGCGGGGGGCCGCCTGACGACCCTTGGTCCCCCCCTGCCGAAACTACCGCCTGCCAAGTGAAATCAGGATAACACTAGAGAAATTAAAAGTCTTGCTGGAGG
>DATEAO010000205.1:0-4318 GCA_035288345.1 Candidatus Methylomirabilota bacterium
CAGCAGGACGACCGCGCCAGCGGCAACGCCGATGATCGTGTTCCGACGTGCCAGCTCGCTCTGCCGGGCGCTCTCCACTTCGATGACCCGTTCACGCTCGGCGCCTGAGGCGTCAAACGGCATCTCCACAAGCTGGACTTCGTCGCCTCGCGCGGCGTTGAAGCCGACGGCCGAGGTCACGACGCGACGGAGCTTCTCCAGCTCTTCGGCGCCCCGCGGCAGGTACTCCTTGGTCTCGGCGCCAGCGCCATTTGAGACCGCGCGGTTCAAGCCATCCACCATCACCGCAACAGAGAGGCGAGCAATCGCGCCAGGGGCGACCACCTTCCGCTCCACGCTCTTTGAGATCTCGTAGTTGAGCGTTTCACTCTCCCGATTGCTCCTGGTGTTGGTGGTGCCCCCGCCCAGAACCGGCACGCTCACATTCGAATTCGCGCCGGGAATCCCAACCGGCGTCGTGGTGGTTCCCTGTGTAGATTCACTGCTCCGCTGCTCCTGACGGACCACGCTGTTCGGATCGAAGCGCTCCTCGGTCCGCTCGATCTGGTCGAAGTTGAGCTGGGCCGCGACGCGGACCGTCGCCTTCCCCGGGCCGAGCACCTGCTCGAGCATGGTGGTGACTCGCCGCTCCAGGTCAGACTCCACCGCTGCCTTGGTCTCAAGCTGCGTCGAGGTGAGACTCGCAACGCCTCGGTCGTTTCCCAGCGAGAGCACGCGGCCGTTCGTGTCGACCACGGTCACACGCTCAGGCGCGAGCCCCTCCACGCTCGAGGCCACGAGGTGACTGATCGCCCGCACCTCCTGCTGGGTGAGCGACCCACCCGGCCTGAGCTTCAACACCACAGAGGCCGTGGCAGGCCGTTCGCGTTCGGTGAAGAGCGTGGGCTGAGGGATCACGAGGTGAATGCGCGCCTGTTGCACGGCCTTGAGCTGACCGATCGTCCGGGCCAGCTCGCCCTGGAGCGCGCGCTGGTAGTTCAGCTTCTGCGTGAAATCCGTGATCCCGAAGCTCGAGCGATCGAAGACCTCGAACCCGACCCCGCCGCCTGACGGGAGCCCCTGGGCGGAGAGCTTGAGCCGAAGATCGTAGACTTGGCGGGACGGCACCAGGATCTGATTGCCGTTGTCGATCTTGTACGGGACCTTGGCGGTGCGGAGCTGCTCGACAATGGCCGCAGCGTCCTCCTGGCCCAGGTTCGAGAAGAGCGTGGCGTATTCGGTTCGGCCGAGCCACATCCAGCCCAGGAAGAGCGTGATCACAAGTGATCCGCCCACAGCCCCGATGAGAAGCTGCTGCGCCCTGGTCAGCGCGACCCAGTAACTTTGACTCTGCTCGAGGTATCGTTTGAGAAGCTCATTCATAGTGGCTTACATCTGTGTGCGCATGACTTCCTGGTACGCTTCCACCAGCTTGTTCCTGACCTGCAGCATGAGCTGGAACGAGATGTTCGCCTTCTCGATGGCGATCAGGGTTTGCGCCACGTCCTTGGTTTTTCCCAACGCGAGATCTTTGGCTTGGGCTTCAGCGGCCTGCTGGAGCTTGTTCACTTCGGCGACAGACTCCCTGAGCGTCTCGCCGAAGCTTTTCCCCTCCTTGGCCTTGTCGCTCGCCGCGTTCCCGAGGGACGGGAGCAGCCCGGGGCGACCTTCGCCGATTCCGGTGATCAAGGGGTCAGCCATAAACGTTACCGTCCGATTTCCAGCGCTTTGTTGGTCATCGTTTTCCAGGACTGAATTGCGGTCACGTTGGCCTCGTAGGCCCGGGTGGCGCTGAGCATGTCCACCATTTCAATCAACGGGTTGATGTCGGGCATCAGGACAAACCCCTGCGCGTCAGCGTCCGGGTGCGAGGGATTCAGCACGCGCCGGGGAGGAGTCTGGCTCTGGACGATCCCGAGCAGTTGAACGCCAGGCGTGGCCTGAGCGGCCCCAGACAGCGCATCCGCGAAGCTCTGGTCCTGAACCGCGCCAAACACCACCTCTTTCTTTCGATACGGACCGCCTTCCCGGGTGCGGGTCGTGTCGACGTTCGCGAGATTGTCAGCGATCACGTTCATTCGGACCCTGAGGGCCGAAAGCGCGGAAGCGCTGATATCCATTGAGCTGAACGGATCCATGCAATCCCTCCTAGACGCGACCAGAGATGGCGAGCTTGATCACGTTAAACTGCGTTGTGAGGATTTGAACGAGCGCGTTGTGATAGACGGTGTTCTGGCTCACGCGCACCATCTGCTTGTCCAGATCCACGTCGTTCCCGTCCACGCGTCGCTGCGTGTCGCTGGAGTAGACGAGCACCGGTTGGATCGCGTCGTTCCCGCTGGGGGCCGGTGGCGGGAGCGTGGAGACCGGGGTCATCCTGCCGCGCAGGGCGCTCTCGAGCTCGCGTTGGAAGACCACGTCTTGCGCGCGATAGCCGGGAGTTTCCACATTGGCCAGATTTCTCGCCAGCACTTCATGCCGACGGGAGGCAAACTGAACAGCGTCGCGCAGCAGCTCCACTGTGGGACCAAAAAGGTTCATAGGCGTTTCAAATATCCTCGTGGGGAGGGGAGCAAACGCAGTGCCACGGGGTTTCTCCCCTCAACTCTCTGATTTCTCTCTGCTTTCCGTCCATCGAGCCGTCCTTTTCTCGGCAAAATTTACCTATAACAGGGGACCGGGGTCCGGGGCTCGGGGACCGTCATACAGCATCAAGCCGGAACCTCGGACCCCTGACCACGGACCCCGAACCCCGGCGTTAAATTTCCACTCTGTACTCGCGAAGCTTGTTGCGAATTGTCCTCACCGAGAGCCCGAGTATCTTGGCGGCCTGAGTCCGGTTTCCGCTCGCCCGCTTGAGGGTCTCCAAGATGAACTCGCGCTCCATCTCCGAGAACGTGCGGCCAACCTGGATGACTCCGGGCTTCGAGAGCTGCGTGTCGTCGAGCACGAGCTGTTTCGGCGTGAGCTGCCGCCCGGAGCAAAGAATCACGGCGCGCTGCACCGCGTTCTCAAGCTCACGGATGTTTCCAGGCCAGTGATACTTCAGGAGAAGCTCGGTGGTCTCTGGGGCGAGCTCGCCGACCTGGGAGCCGTGCAGCTCCGCGTAGCGCTCGAGGAAGTGCTGGGCGAGGAGCGGAATGTCCCCCGCGCGGTCCCGAAGCGGCGGAAGCTGGAAATGGATCACGTTCAAACGATAGAAGAGATCCTGGCGGAACCGCCCCTCCATGACCTCTTGCCTCAGGGCGCGGTTCGTGGTCGCGATAACGCGCACATCGACCTTGACCGGCCGACTTCCACCGACCCGATCCACCTCGTGCTCCTGAAGCACACGGAGGAGCTTGGCCTGCAGGCCGAGCGGGATCTCGCTGATCTCGTCCAAGAGCAGCGTGCCCTGGTGCGCGGCCTCGAATCGCCCGATCCGGCGCGCGATGGCGCCGGTGAACGATCCTTTTTCGTGGCCGAACAGCTCGGACTCGAGCAGTGCTTCCGGAAGCGCGGCGCAGTTCACCGCGACGAACGGGCCGGTCCCGCGCTGGCTCCAGCCGTGCAGCGCTCGGGCAAAGAGCTCTTTGCCGGTCCCGCTCTCCCCTTCGATGAGGACCGTCGCGTCGGTGCTGGCGACGCGCTCGGCCATTGTGAGGATCGCCTTCAGCTTGGGGTCTTGCGTGATGAGGCCCGATTCCGCGATGCGGTCCGCCTGGCCACACCCCTGCAGCGCGCGGTCCAGGATCGCCTCCACGCGGTCAGCCGAGAACGGCTTCAGAAGGAAGTCGTCCGCCCCTTCCTTCATGGCCTCCACCGCGGTCTCCACCGATCCAAACGCGGTGATCATCACGACCTGCGCCTGAGGAAGCTGCGATCTCACGGCGCGCAGGAACTCAAGGCCGTCCATTTGCGGCATCCGAACATCGCAGAAGATCAGCCGGGCAGGCGTGGCGCGGAGCTGCTGCAGCGCTTCCTCTCCATTCGCCGCGACCATCACCTCCGCCCCGTACCGCCGGATGGTCTCCGCAAGCGATTTGCGCATCATGGGCTCATCATCGACAACGAGAACACGAGGCATCATTGGGCACTCCCCCGCTCCGAGAACCGGCACGCGCCGAATGAAAGAATGAAGGTGGTTCCCTTCTTCAGCTCTGACCGGACCCGGATGCTGGCGCCGTGCTGATCCAGGACCCGCTGGACAATGGCCAGCCCGAGCCCTGTGCCTTTCGGCTTCGTGGTGAAAAACGGATCAAAGATCTTCGAGAGGACCTCCTTGGGGATCCCGGGGCCTGTGTCCGAGAGGCTCACCTGCGCCGTCCCGGCCTGACGACGGGTCCGAATGACAAACCGG
>DATEAO010000206.1:0-7390 GCA_035288345.1 Candidatus Methylomirabilota bacterium
GACCCGCACCCACTTCTGCGTTCAATGCCATGTGGGGCAGGACCTGGCAGTCAAAACCTTCCCTCCGAAAAAGGCGCGATGAAGATCACCGAGAGTTCATGGGATCATGTGCATCATTGACCAACGGCCTGGGTTTGGACCATCATGTCACTCGTGTGTTTGGAGGGCTAATGTGATCGCGCAGCTCAAGGGCTGGCGCACGCCCAATGGAAACTTTCTGAGCGATCGGGCCGGCCGCTAGATTAGAAAGGTCTTGGCCGTGCGGAGGAATCTTCAACGATGCGGAGGATCGGGCGGGTGCCCGATGGAAAAGTTCTGAGCAGCAGCACTCTTCAGGAAAAAATATTGACAAGAGGACCAATCTCGCTAAGAATGTGAACGCTCTTTTTTGAAATGCAGGACGAATGGAAGAAGAGGGGCTCGTGGGCCATCTCAGAAACGGAACCTGAGAACGATTTAACCCCGTAGACGCGTTTACACAACTGTTGGCGTTCCCTCACCGTTCCAAGTAGAGGAGGCACCACCGTGAGCCGTTTCGGTCGATGGGTCGTTGGCCTCAGCGCCGTTGGGTTGTTGGTTCTTTCCCTTGCCCTGATCCCTTCCTTTTTGACCCCACCAGCTTTCGCGGCGCCTGCCAAGGAACCTCTCGCCAACGGCTATGTCGGTTCTGAGACTTGCCAGGGATGCCACGAGGAGGCGTTCAAGAAGTTCGGAACGACCATGATGGGTCGGCTCTTCCTCAAGCATCCGCGCAACAGCAAGGAAGCGCTCGGCTGCGAAGGGTGCCATGGCCCCGGGAAGGCCCACGTTGATGCCGGCGGCGGGAAGGGCGTCGGCGGGATGATCACCTTCGCGAAGAATGACAAGACCCCGGTGGAGCAGCGGAATGCAATCTGCCTTTCATGCCACACGAAAGGGGCCCGGCTCTTCTGGCAGGGGAGCCCCCACGAATCGCGGGACGTCGCGTGCACCAACTGCCACCGCGTGATGGAGAACAGCTCTGCCAAGAGCCAGCTTGCCAAGGCGACAGAGATCGAGACATGCGGCACCTGCCACGTTCAAAGACGCGCCCAGCAGATGCGCTCCTCACACATGCCGCTCCGCGAGGGGAAAATGACCTGCACCTCCTGCCACAACCCCCACGGGACAGTGACCCCGGCTCTGCTGAAAGGCGGCTCTCCGAATGAGACGTGCTACACCTGCCACGCAGAGAAGCGAGGTCCCTTCCTCTGGGAGCACCCGCCGGTTATGGAAAGCTGCGCGAACTGCCACGATCCTCACGGCAGCAATCACGAGAAGATGCTGAAGGTCGCCAAGCCGAGGCTCTGCCAGCAGTGCCACGTCGAGTCACGACACCCCACCCAACCGTACGCTAGGACGGATAAGAACGTTTTGGGACGAGCGTGCACGAACTGTCATGCGGTGATTCACGGCTCCAACCATCCCTCGGGCCATGCTTACACGCGATAGGAGGCCAACATGAGAATGTCAAGAGCGGGTTGGCTGATTATCGCGACAATGACGACGTTGGCCACTGCCAGCACCACATCCGCCGAGACAAAACTGTTCAACGTAAACCTTGAAGGAGAAATCGAGACGGGAGTTCGCTTCTTTGCCCATGAGCCCCGGGACCGGGAAAAGGCGAAGTTCGAGGAGTACCGCGATCTCCCGGCCAACCGGCCCTTTCTCGATACGCTTCGCCTGAGAGTCTTTCGCCCCGATGAGAGCTATTCGGCTGAGTTCGAAGGCTCGAAGTGGGGGCAGGAAGATCAGGAATTCCTGCTTCGCTCGGGGCGCCTCGGCCTCTGGCAGTTCGAGTTCGAGTGGAATCAGATCCCGCACATCTTCTCGACAAACGCGCGGATGCGAGCGACTGAGAGCGCGCGGGGCGTCTTCACGCTTCCCGCCCGGCCGAACGCCACGGCCCTCTCGGCAGCCGAGCGCGCCCTGTATAATTCCGCGCCCCAGCTCGACGAGATCGGCACGCGTTGGGACACGGCCCGGCTCTTCTTCCGGCTGACCCCCACCCCGGATATCGAGGTGAGCGCTGAGTACACGCGGATCAACAAGGACGGCGATCGCCCGATGGGGATGGTATTCGGAACCCCGGGAAGTATCTTCATGGAGACACTGGAGCCGATTGAGCAGAACGTTCACGAGTTGAGGCTCCAGGGGACGATCGCGCGCGAGCAGTGGCAGCTTCAGTTCGGCTACATTCTCTCAATCTTCCAGAATTCCCTCGAGAGCCTGACCGCTGACAACCCGCTGCGGATAACTAATGGGGCGTTCACCCCGGACGCGACAGGCGCCACGGTCGGGTCCAGCGCGCCTGCCACTGGGCGAACCTCGCTGGCCCCTGACAACATGGCTCATACGTTCAACATTGCCGGCGGCGTGACCCTGCCGATGCGAACCCGCGTGAACGCCAACTTCACCTACAGCCTGAGGCTTCAGGACGAGAACTTCCTCCCCCATACGATCAACCCCGTAATCATTGCCAACGACGCGGGTAATGTCTTGCGGCTGCCCCAGTCGAGCCTGAACGGTCTGGTGGGGACCGCTCTCTTTAACCTCTTCGCCACGAGCCGCCCGATCAATCCGCTCACGCTCTCGTTCAAGTACCGCCTCTACGACTTCAACGACATGAGCGACGAGCCACACTTCACCGGCAACGTGGAGAACGATACCGTGCTTCGCGCCAATGAACGCGCGTCGGGCCGGTTCACCTACACGAAGCACAACCTCGACATCGACGGCAGGTGGCGCTTCATGCAGCCTGTGGCGGTCACCGTGGGTGGCGGCTGGGAGCGGTGGGATCGGAACGAGCATCGAGAGGTGCGGAAAAGCGATGAGTACTTCGCCAAACTTGCGCTGGACCTGACGCCGCTCGAATGGCTCCTCGCCAGATTGACCTACAAGCCATCCTTCCGAAGGATCGGAACTTATAACACGCTAGCGCACCTCACGCATGCAGTCGGCCCGGAGGAAGCCGAGGCCGAGGCCGCCCAGAGCCAGTCGGTCCTTCTCAGGAAGCTCGATGAATCAGCGCGCAATCGTCACCGAATCGACCTCTTGCTCCAGTTGATGCCCTTCGATAATTTCACGACGACTCTCACCGGAGGCTGGCGCTTTGACGATTACCACGACTCGATCCTTGGGCTCCAGGAGGAGACCGGCTGGACGGCAGGGGTCGATACCAACTGGAGCCCCATGGAGCGGCTCTCGCTCTTCGCTGGCTATGTCTTCGAAAAGATCGACCAGCGGATGCGCTCCCGCAACCGGCCGGTGACAGGAACCACCACGTTCGACTTTGTTGACTATGACTGGGTCTCCGATCTCATCGACACGATTCACACATTTAATCTGGGAGCGAACGCGGTGCTCATCCCGAGCCGGCTCGACTTAGCCTTCTCAGGGAGTTACTCCGCCGCGCGCGGACAGATAAATACACGGAACCCGCTGACGCCTACCAGCGGCACTGCCACCCAGGACGCAACCGCGACAGCTCAGCCGCTCCCTAATTTCAGAGACGGCCTGCTCAGGCTGGACACCAATCTGAAGTACCACTTCTCGAAAGTATTGACCGCAGGCGTCTTCTACGCCTTCGAAAAGTTCACCGGGCGTGATTGGCGGACTGACGAGCTGAACCCGACCATGCCGGGACTCACTGCAGTCTGGCTCGGCAACGACCTGAAGAACTACACCGCGCACATCCTCGGCCTCAAGCTCGGCTACAAGTTCGAGTAACCAGTCCGCGATCTCAGTAATCACCATCCGGCTCCCGTTGGTAGATCCCCGGGAGCCGGTTTTTGTTTTGCCCTCCAGCCATTATTGAGACTCGCACAGGCTGAGTGCTGTGCGGGCCGCAATACGCTCTCCAAGCTTTCCGTTGTATAAGTGGCCCTTAGTCCTTGGCCTGGATGATAGAACTGGCGCCCCCTGAGGGTTTCGGACTAAGATGGTAGAAACGCAGGGACATGGATTGGCTGTCTTTCATCCGCGGCCAGATAAGAGCACAAACCTATGAAATTTCATTGCATGCGGATGACGAGCGCTTCGCAGAGCGCCTCACGGTGGTCGAGATCGAGACCGCGCTGATGAGTGGTGAAATTTTGGAGGAGTATCCTGAAGATCCCCGCGGCCCGAGCTGTCTGTCGCTCGGATTTACCCACGAGGGTCGTCCTGTTCATGTGGTGTGTGGGCGAAACAGTCTCGGTCGGCTCGTGTGGATCACCGTATACGTGCCCACGATGCCGAAATGGCGTGATGCGCGGACTCGGAATCGCTGAAGAGGAGAGACCTATGGAGCCGAAATTCGCAGATTGTATCTATTGCGGAGGGCAGGTCGTAGCGCGTACCGCCACGCGCGAGGTGCGCTGGCAGGATGAACTGTATATCATCGAACAGGTCCCCATGGGCGTGTGCCGCCAGTGTGGCGAGCGGTTCCTGAAGCCAGAGGTGGCAAAGGCCATCGACAAGCTGCTGCAAACCCGACAAGCCACGCGGACCGTCACGATCCCGGTGCTGACGTACACGAGTGACGCCGCCTAATTATTGGCCGTAAGCGTAGCCCTCCACTATGTCCTTGAGCGGTTCACGGGGCGTGATTGGCGGACAGACGAGCTGAACCCGTTCATGACAGGGGTCACCTCCGCGGTCTGGCTTGGCAACGATCTGAAGAACTACGGCGCCCACATCCTCGGCCTCAAGCTCGGCTACCAGTTCGAGTAACATTCCAGCCGTTCTCTCAGACAAGATCGTCGAGTTATTCGACGATCTTGGCGTTTTTATCGCGCAGCATTGGACCTGCCCGACGAAAAATACCCGTAGTTCCTGGTGTTTGATTTTTCCTGCCGATGGCATGGCTCGTGCTGGTGTTGCGGGATGGAGAGATCAAGTGGAGAGGAGGTGACAGCGATGAAGCGTCTTCTAAGTGTGGCCCTTGCTGTGGCGGTTGTGGTCGTCCTCGCGGGAGCGGCGTTGGCCTTTATGGGACCAGCAGGTGGCCCAATGGGCATGGGTGGCGGAATGGGTCCCGGCATGATGGGTGCGGCCGGGCAGGCCGGATGCCCCGGGCTCACGGGGACCGGCGCAGCGACACAGACTACAATCACCGAAGAGAAGGCCAAAGAGCTGGCGCAGCAGTACACCGACCAGTACCTCAAGGGGTTTACGATCGAGCGAGTGCTCCCCTTCACCGGAATGCATCACACCATGTACAACGTTGAGCTGAAGGGCCCCAAGGGCGAGGTCCGGACCCTCCACGTCAATCCGTGGGGGAATGTGATCCCGTTCGGTAGTCCTCTCGCGCGCACCGAGTAAAAAGAAGAGCAGCCGCCCACCGGCTCCCGTGATCGGAGTATCCACGGGAGCCTTTTTTATTGAAGACTCTCAGCGAGGCGTGGACGTCATCCCACCAGAACGCTCGTGCAGGCTGTTCAAAAAAGTCCAGATGCAAGGCGGCGAGGAAGCGAGGAGTGAGGCGTACTGAGCCGTACGCTGCAACGACGAGCGACCGGATCCTCCATTCGAGCGCGAGCTTCGCTCGCGCAAGCTTTGGGGGAGGTTCGGAAGGGGGCCGCTGGCCCCCTCCGAGGAAAGCCTTCGCCGCAGATGGGCGTTTTTCAACAGCCTGCTACGCATGGCGGAGGAGGTGGGGCGAGGAGGCTTTGAAGGTGACGACGATGGGTTTGCCTTCAGAGAGCTCCAGCTCTTCCGCAGAGGTTCTCGTGACGTGGGCGACGATCGGAACGCCGCAATCCACAGCCACCCGCACCAACGCGCCCATCCGGGTGAGGTGGGCCACCCGCCCGGTCAGGTGGTTCCTGGCGCTCGACATCGCAGTCGCGCTCTCTGCGGGCATGAGGGTGAAATCTTCAGGACGAAAACAGAGGTGGACCGCTTCCCCGACCCTCGCCTCGCCGGCGATCGCGAGCTTGTGACCGCCGACCTCGACGGTGAGGAGCCCCTGGTCCTGGCCAACCACTCGACCCGCGAGGATCGTCTCGGCGCCGACGAAGCGCGCCACCTCCGGCGTGGCCGGCGCGCGAAAGAGACGCTCGGGCGAATCGACCTGCAAGAGCTGGCCGTCCATCATCACCGCGAGGCGGTCCCCCATGAGCAGCGCTTCGGTGCGGTCGTGCGTTACGAAGATCGTGGTGATGCGCTCCGACTGTAAGATCGCGTCAAGCTCAACCAGCAGGCTCTCCCGCATCGGCTGATCCAGCGACGAGAACGGCTCATCCAGGAGCAGGAGCTCGGGCTGGAGCACGAGCGCGCGCGCGAGGCTCGCGCGTTGGGCCTCTCCGGAGGAGAGGGTCCGCGCCTGGCGGGTCGCCAGATGGGCGATGGACAGCCGCTCCATCCAGCGCTGGCTCCGGCCACGAGTCTCATCGCCCGAGAGCCCGTGAAAGCGACAGCCGAGCGCGACGTTCGCGGCGACGGTGGCGTCAATCAGCAGAGGCTCCGCGAACACGGTCGCGATCCGCCGGCGCAATTGAAGCCGATTGCCGCTCCAGTCGACGGGCGCTCCTCGAAACGTGAGTCTCCCGTGCGCGGGACGCTCGAGCCCGCCCAGCACTCGCAGCAGCGTGGATTTTCCAGCGCCATTGGGTCCGATGATCGCCAGCACCTCGTCTTCCATCACGCAGAGGTGAGGCAGGTTGAGAATGGTTTTCTCCGAGTGGCGGACAACGAGATCGCGGGCCTCGAGGATCGTGGTCATGCGTTCGGAAGGAGTTGGATCGAGCTCCGATTGATAAAGACCGCCCAGCGCCGATCATTGCCGATCTCGAGCAGCTCGTAGACGATCCGCGGCACGTCGATCTCGAGATCGTACGCGCCCTGACTGGGAGCGCCGCCACCGGTGAGGCGAAAGTAGAGTGTCCAGACCGCGCCCTGGTCCACCTCGCCCACCACCTCGCCCTCGAGGAGATTCTGGTGGATCGTGGGGTTCGGCTCGCCGCGGTCCTTTCTGATCAACCGGACGTACTCGGGCCTGACGCAGAAGGTGGCCGGGCTTTCCGGCGCGGCCTGGAACGCGTGAGAGGGGGAATTCGCGGCTTCGATCACGTGGTCGCGCCACCGGATCTGGATCAGGTCCGGCGTCGTCTTGATGATCGCGCCGCGGAGAATATTCCGGATGCCCATCAGCCGGGCCACATTTTCCGACGCGGGCTGCCAGAGCAGCTCGGACTTCGGGGCAGCCTGGATGACCCGCCCTGCCTCGTAGACGACGATTCGATCAGCGAGCTGATACGCTTCGGTCAAGTCATGGGTGACGAGCACCGCGGCTTTCCCCCACTCCCGGATCACGGCGGCCAGCTCTTCGCGAAGCTGGCGGCGCAGCGGGGCATCCAGCGCGGAGAGCGGCTCATCGAGCAGGAGGAGA
>DATEAO010000207.1:0-8216 GCA_035288345.1 Candidatus Methylomirabilota bacterium
CCAATACGTCAGGGTGAAGGATTGGACGTGGCTGGCGAACGGCTGCGCTCCGCTTCCCCCCACGGTTCGGCGAAGTACCCCAGTCGCATCGAGGGAGTACGTGACCGTCTCAACAGAACGGACACTACTGCCTGCAGGGTAACGGGTAGAAAGACCGGCCGCCAGCGTGAGGGTCCGGCCCGCCACGGCAGCGATCACCCGATTCTCCTGAACCGCTCCATCAGCGATCTGCAGGAACTCCCCTGGGAAGTCATTGTCGTCGTCATGAACAGAGAAGCCGCGGCCACTGCTCAGAAGTAGGAGAGTAGCTCCATGAGGGGCATCAGCGGCAAGTGTGGCATCGAACCCGCGTGAGTCCAGCGTGTCCCCATTGATATCACCAAGGAAGGTGATGGTCGTTGAAGACGCGACCAGGATAACCCCCTGGGATCTGGTCCAGCCCGCCCCGGCCATTCTGAGGTCCGAGGCGATGCGCTCCAGGGCGGTTCTGGCAAAGAGGAGCGCTTCTTCACCAGCGCTCGCGATTCCGTACTGGCGTTGCGAGATCTCGTACACGCCAAAGACCGCGCCCATAAGAAGTCCCACGAGAGCAGTTACCACAAGGAGCTCGGCCAGGGTGTAGCCGGCGTCGGGTTTCTGGAGTCCCACCAACAGCACCTCTGGAGCGATCCGACAGGTCAACGAAGGGAACAAAACTCGAAGGCGACTTACCCTAGCTCCGGCGCTGGCGGGTTGTCAACGGAAAAGTTCTTACGTGAGTACGAGCTGCTCGACCCGTCCGTGAGTCTCAATCAGCAGGGCGGCGCCTGCTGGTTCGGTCAAGCAGGCTTGCGGGAACCAGGGCGGCCTCGCCGAAGCGCTTGGCGAGTTGATCCGCGGCTCGCGCCACGCGGTCACGTTGCGCTGAACGCGACGCGAAGAGGGAGAGCTGATCGGAGACTCCGCGGTTGAGTCCGGAGACGGAGAGACCGATGAGCCGAACCGGGAGAACCCGGTCAATCTGTTCCAACAAGCCGAACGCGCGTTTGAAGATCTCGATCCCATCCTGGGTGGCCTCGCCTGTGACGCGGCGCGTAAGCGTCTGGAAATCGGCGAACCGAAGCTTCAACGTCACAGTGCGCCCCCAATACCCGTCGGCCCTGAGCTCTCGCGCGACCCGCTCCGATTGATGGAGGAGCGTGCGACGAAGCCTATTCAGATCTTGCGTGTCCCGAGAGAATGTCTCTTCGGCCCCCATTGATTTCGGGGCGCGACACGGTTCAACCGGCCGGTCGTCCCGCCCGCGCGCAAGCTCGTGAAGCAGCCCCCCGCTCTTTCCGAACCCGTGCTCGAGTACGTGACGCGGCGTCCGCGCCAGTCGACCGATGGTGTCAATCCCCATCTTCTTGAGCTCTGCCTCAACAATAGTTCCGACCCCCCACATCCGCCCGATAGGAAGCGGGGCCAGAAACTCGGCTTCATGGCCGGACCTTACTTCCACCAAGCCGTCCGGCTTACCGAGATCCGAAGCTATCTTCGCCAGGAATTTGTTCGGGGCCAGACCGACCGAAGCAGTCAACCGCGTGGCATCTCGGATTCCGGCTTTGATCGCGCGCGCGACCTCAATCGGGGGCCCCAAGAGGCGTTCGGTGCCGGTGATGTCGAGAAAGGCTTCATCGAGAGAGAGGGGTTCAACCAACGGTGAGAAGTCTCCGAGGAGCGTCATGATCTCCGCTGAGACTCGGCGATACTTCTCGCCATCGACCGGAAGGAAGGCCCCGTGAGGACACCGGCGATGCGCTTCGGAGATTGGCATAGCCGAGTGGATCCCATATGCTCGCGCCTCGTAAGAGGCTGTCGAAACCACCCCACGGCCACGCGGATCAGCTCCGACGATCACCGGCTTGCCGATCAGCTTAGGGCGGTCACGCTGCTCAATGGACGCATAAAAGGCGTCCATATCAACGTGGATGATCGACCTCATGATCTTCGAGACCACACACGAATCGCCAGAACGGGCGGTTCGGGACGCAAGACGTGCTGTCTACCGACGCTGCCGCTCTCTATTGAAGCGCCACTTCTGAATGGATTTCTTGGAAAAGACCCACTCGCCGTCAACTTCAACTGAGGGAATGATCCGCTCCCTGGCCATGCGGGAGACGGTCTGCTCATCCATGGCGAGGTAGCGAGAGACCTCTTTCACGCTCATCGCATCCTTCGGAACCACCGATCCTCCTCCTTTCGACCCAGCATCACTCTCGACGCTCCTTCTCTTGACTGACTAACTTCCTCAGCTCCTCCACCTCGGCTTCGAGGTGGTGGAGTCGCCCGACCAGATCCTCCATGGCCTTCGCCAACGGATCAGGCAGGTCGGTGTGCTCGAGGTCAACCTGAGCGCCGACCGGCGCGCCGTCGCGGAAGATCATGCGGCCTGGGATTCCAACCACGACAGAATTCGGCGGGACATCGCGCACCACGACGGACCCGGCGCCGATGCGGCTCCCCTCACCGATCGTGATCGGGCCGAGCACAGCCGCGCCGGTCCCGACCACGACATTGTCCCGTAGCGTCGGGTGACGCTTCCCCTTGCTGAGGCTCGTCCCTCCCAAGGTGACCCCCTGGTAGAGCGTCACATTCTGTCCGAGCTCGGTGGTCTCGCCGATCACCACCCCCATCCCGTGGTCAATGAAGAGACCGGGACCAATCTTGGCTCCGGGATGAATCTCGATCCCGGTGAGGAACCGGCCCAGGTTGGAGAGCAGGCGCGCAACCGTCAACAACCCGCACTGCCAGAGCCAGTGGGCGATCCGGTGAGCCCACACCGCATGCACGCCGGGATAGCAGAGAATGATCTCCAGACGATTCCGGGCCGCGGGATCCCGCTCCAGCGCGGCTCGGACATCTCGTCGGAACGACTCAAACATTGGACGCTCCGACAGGTCGAGTCGGGCCGAGGTACGATCGAGCCGCATGTTGAAGGGCCAGGACGACGATCTCCGCCGAATGTTTTCGGTCATCCGGCAACCCGCCCAACGCATCTTCCACGTCCTGGGGGGTCAGCGTGAGCAGCGCTTCAAGCGGTTGGCCACTCGCCAGTTCGCTCCCGAGACTCGACGCGGCGATCGTCGCACCACACCCGTAAGTTTGAAACCGAACCTCACGAACCCGACCGTCAACGACTCTGAGGTAAAAGCGCGCGAGGTCGCCACAGCCGTCGTATTCTTGCTCGCCGACTGCGTCGGGATTCCGCATCATCCCTACATTACGGGGGTGGCGGAAGTGGTCCAAGAGCAGCGGGCTATACATGGCAGACGCTCACGAAACGGTCTGAGCCGGCATCACGGCGTGCAAGCGGCTCACAATCGGGGGGAGAACCTCAAGCACATAGTCCACGTCTTCCGCACTGGTCGCGCGTCCAAGAGAGAAGCGAACAGCGCCGATCGCCCAGTCAAGCGGCACACCCATCGCGACGAGCACATGAGAGGGCTCGACATTGCCGGAGGTGCACGCTGATCCCGCTGACACCCCGATCCCCTTGAGGTCGAGAGCCAGCACGATGGATTCGGACTCCACGTGGCGGAAGCAGACGTTCACGGTGCCTGGCAACCGCTGAGTGGGGTGCCCATTCAACCGCACCTCGGGGATCTTGGCCTGGATTCCCTCCCAGAGTCGATCGCGCAATCGGATCACTCGTTCGGCTTCGGCCGTCATCTCTCGCTGCCGGATCTCGACCGCCTTGCCGAACCCAACAACTCCCGGGACATTCTCGGTCCCGGCGCGACGGCGGCGTTCATGCTCCCCGCCATGCTGGACCGCCACCATCTTGGTTCCCTTCTTGATGTACAACCCGGCGACCCCTTTGGGGCCATAGATTTTATGGCTCGAGAACGAAAGGAGATCGATGTCGAGCGCATGGACATCGATCGGAATCTTTCCAAACGTCTGGACCGCGTCCGTGTGAAACGGGATCCCGTGCTCTCTGGCGATCCGCCCGATCGCATCGATCGGCTGAATCGTTCCCACCTCGCTGTTGGCGTGCATGATCGTGACGAGGATCGTGTCGGGTCGCAGCGCCTGACGGAGATCGTCGGGGTTCACCATCCCATAGTCGTCCACAGGGAGGTAGGTCACCGCGAAGCCCTGCGTCTCTAGAGACTGACAACTTCTGAGCACCGCATGGTGCTCGATCGCCGACGTCACGATGTGCCCGGTTCCTCGGGCATTGGCGACGCCCTTGATGGCCAGGTTGTCGGACTCTGTTCCGCCAGAGGTGAAGACAACCTCCTCTTTCCCCACCCGGAGAAATTGAACGATCTGTTCCCGGGCGGTGTCCAAGCCCTCCCGGGCATCGCGGCCAAATCCATGAATGCTCGACGGGTTCCCGAAGCGCTCCTCGAAATAGGGGAGCATCGCTCGCACCACTTCCGGGTGCACAGGGGTGGAGGCGTTATGGTCCAGATAGACTCGACGATTCATCTCTCCTCCTCTGGAGGGTTTAACACCTGGGGCGGATCGCTCAGCTTGGTCGCTCTTTCGAACCACCGTCGTTGACAGCCTCCCACCTCAATGCTACCCTCGATTCGCAATGGATGTCACGAACCGAAAACTCGGTCTGCTCCTCTCAACCCCACCGGAGCACCCGAACCTTAGCGCCGTTTCCCGACTGTCGAGCGTGGCGCTCGACCGTGGCGCTGATGTCTACCTCTACCTGATCGACGACGGCGTCCGCGCCATGGACCATCCCGACATTCAGGCGCTGGCCGATCGGGGCGCCAAGCTCTTTGTGTGCGCGTACGGCTGCCAGAAGCGCAAGATCCCGCTCGCCGAGCCCGACAAGTTCACGTATTGCGGCCTCGTAGTCCTGACCGATCTGATCAACGGCTGCGAGCGCTTCCTCGCCTTTAATTAGCGCCCGCGCGGTGGAGAAATCGCCCGTTGTGCTGGTCCTCATCTCAGAGGACCCCCGTCGCTCGCACCGCGCCAACGAAGCGATGCGGATCGCGCTTGGGGTCGTCGCGGGGGAGAACGACGTCGCCATCGTGCTCACCGGGCCCGCCGCGCATCTCCTCGATGCTGACACAGACGACCTGATAGACGGCGACGAGATCGCCAAATATCGCGCGAATCTCAGGAAGCTCGGCATCCCGTTCCATGTGGAGCGATCAGCCATTCCGTCTGACGGAGAGTGGAATGAAGAACGCCACCCCCTCATTCCGGTCGCGACGGAAGAGATCGCCGAGCTTGTCGATCGCTCGCAGCGCTTCATCGTCTTCTGATGCCCTCGGTCCTCCATCTGCTCAAAGCTGACTCCGCCTCTCACGCGCTTGCTGTGATCGAGCGCCAGAGCCGAGAGCCTGGGGCCGCACTTATCGTTGTGCTCATGCGCGGCATGCCCACTCCGACTCTCCCCTCTGGCGTCACGATGTACCAGCTCGGCGAAAACAGCGCCGAAGGGACCCTCACCTACTCTGAACTCCTCGATCTGATCTTCTCCGCCGACCAAGTGATCTCCTGGTAGAACCCCTACCTGTTCTGATACTCCTCGAGCCAGGCCATCTGGATCGCTTCGAGGAGACTCTCGTTGGAGCCCTTCAGGTCGTCGGTGAAGTCTTCCAGCTCTGTCACCCACTTGTGGAGATCAGTGAAGCGCACCGTGAGCGGGTCGATCTCCCGAAACTTCTCAGCCAGGGCGATCGCAATCTCTTCGGTATCCTTCCACGTCACACCCATCGTTCTCCTCGCTCGATCGCGTACCCTTTTTCAATTCTTAGTGGCTGGGAGCCTTGAACCCTCCCCGCCCGGACAGCGGGATCTCCACGACCACGTCTCCTCCCACCACGGACTGACAGCCCAGCCGGGAGTGAAGCGTGAGGCCCTCGGCGGTATCGAGGCGATCCTCCTCATCTTCCTCCATCTTGGAGAGATTTTCAGCCCCTTCCTTCACGATGACGTGACAGGTCGTGCAGGCGCACTTGCCACCACAGTTGTGTTGAAGATCGATCCCGTGCCCGAGAGCGATATCCAGAATCGAGCCCGGCAGGCCGTCCTCCTGGAAGGGAAACTCGGCCGGGTCGACCTCGACACTGATGGGCTCCGCTCCCGATGAGATAAACGTGACCTTGTACTTCGCCATCACTTCGGTCCCAAGATTTCTTGCGCGCGCTTCGAGGTCAGCGCCTCTTTCAGCGCCGAGTCCATGAGCACCTCGGCGAGATGCTCGGTTGCCTTGTTGAGTTCAAGCGTCTTTTCTCGAATGAGATCACGAGTCTCTCCGTCTCGGACACTTCGCAAACTCTCCAACGCGCGCCGGATCTGGGCCAGCTCTTCTTCACCCACGAGCTGAGCTCCCTGCTTCAAGGCTCGGTCCACGTGGTGGATCACCGTGTCAGCCTCATTGCGGATCTCGATGAGCAACCGAGCGTTCACATCCGCCTCGGCGTGGATGAACGACTCTTCGATCATGCGCTGGACTTCCACCTCTGAGAGCCCGTAAGATGGCTTCACCTCGATGGAGGCGGCTTTCCCCGTTCGAAGCTCTTTGGCCTGGACCTGAAGGATGCCGTTGGCGTCGATCAGGAAGGTCACCTCGATGCGGGGCATGCCAGCGGGCATCGGGTCGATCCCTCGCAGCTCGAACCGGGCGAGCGAGCGGTTGTCCTTGACCAGTTCGCGCTCTCCCTGAAGCACGTGGAGATCCACAATCGTCTGGCCATCCACCGACGTCGTGAACAACTCCTTGGCGCTCGTCGGGATCGTGGTGTTTCGAGGAATCAGCACGCTCATGACCCCGCCCAATGTCTCGATCCCGAGAGAGAGCGGTGTCACATCGAGAAGGAGCATGTCGGTAATCCCGCCGGCCAAGATGTGAGCCTGAACCGCCGCCCCCAGCGCGACGACCTCGTCAGGGTTCAACTGGCTGTGCGGGGCTTTCCCAAAAAGCTCCTCCACGCGACGGCGCACCAACGGGGTCCGGGTGACCCCTCCCACGAGGACCACCTCGTCGATCTCGCTGGCACTCAACTTCGCATCGGCGAGGGCCAGGCGGCACGGCGCCAGCGTCTGCTGAACGAATGGTTCGATCAGGGCCTCCAACTGAGCGCGATTCATCTCGCGACGATAGGTCAGCCCATACTGCGGGAATGGGATCGTTAAGAGCGTGCGTTCCTCAAACGAGAGACGGCACCTGGCCGCTTCGGCTCCGAGCCTCAGCTCCTGCATCGCCTCCGGATCACCGGAGAGATCCTTGCCATGAGTGGTTCGGAGATCATCGAGCAGCCAATCGACAAGCGCTCGGTCAAAATCATCTCCCCCAAGATGCGTGTTGCCGTTCGTGGCGAGGACCTCGAACACGCCGTCTTTTACTTTGAGGATCGAGATATCAAACGTCCCCCCCCCGAGGTCGTAGACCGCAATAATTCCTTCCTTCAGTCGGTGGAGGCCATAGGCCAGAGAGGCGGCCGTCGGCTCATTTACGATTCGGAGAAGTTCCAGTCCAGCGATCTTCCCCGCGTCCTTTGTCGCCTGCCTCTGGCTGTCGTTGAAATACGCGGGGACCGTGATCACCGCTTTCTCAATCGGCTCGCCGAAATACTCTTCAGCGCGCTCTTTGAGCGCCCTCAGGATCACGGCCGAGACCTCTGGCGGCGTGACCTCCCTGCCTCCCACTTGAATCCTCACGAGCTCTTGGCTCGGCTTCACGGCAAACGGGAAGTAGCGAAGTTCGTCCTTCACATCCTCATATCCCTTCCCCATGAAACGCTTCACCGAATAGACCGTCTCGACAGGGTTTCTCACGAGCTGTCGCTTTGCCGCGTCTCCCACGAGGATGCCGTTCCGGGTGTAAGCGACGACTGAGGGGAGCAGGGCGCGCCCCTCTTTGTCAGGGATCACCTTGGGAACGCCATCCTCGAAAGACGCGACGAGGCTGTTCGTCGTCCCGAGGTCAATGCCGACGATGCGAGGCATTGGTCTGCGTCTCCTCCCCAAGGGCTTCGCTCAGGTCATCAATGACCGTGCCGAGATACGCGCGAGCCGCCAGATGCTGTTTGAATCGCTCCAATAACTTTCGTTTGTCGCCGTGACACTCCCCTGCGATGGCGTCCCATTCCCTGGCCAAAGCGAGGAGCGCCTGTTCCTCTTGTGCTCGTCGCTCATCGAGCCGCTGCCGTTCTTCGGCCAGCCGATGACGCGCGGCGGCGTCCACTCCATCAGTCTTCGCCTCAGTCAGCATCTCCTGC
>DATEAO010000208.1:0-5830 GCA_035288345.1 Candidatus Methylomirabilota bacterium
CGCCCGCGCTCGCGCCCGTTCAGGCCGGATCGACGACCTGGGCCGCGTTGAGATGCGAGCATCGTATTCGGGGTCCGGGGGCGACGCATATCGGCGCGGCCTACGGACAAAAAAAATCCCCTTCAAGGGCTTGAAGGGGCCGTCTGTTCGTTTGGCTTTGTCTCATGCCTTCTCCTTACAGGCCTCGCTGGGCCCACTTAAAGGAGTTACAGCACCATGGTACGCGGCAGGCTCGATCAGGTCAAGGAGTTTTTCTTTTCACGCTTCACGCTTTCCCCCTTCACGTTTTCGGTGGCGTGATGCCGTATGCCTTCAGCTTCCGGTAGAGGTGACTGCGCTCCAGCCCGAGCTTCTCGGCGGTCTTGGTGACGTTGCCGTCATTGGCGCGGAGCTCAGCAAGAATATAGGCGCGCTCGAACGTCTCCCGGGCGTCACGGAAGCTTCGCTTGCCACCCCCTTCCTCGACGTTGACCGCGGGCACCAGCGGTGGCGGAAGGTCGGCGACACCGATCGTGCTGCCCGGGGTCATGATCACCAAACGCTCAACCATGTTTTTGAGCTCGCGGACATTCCCTGGCCACTCGTAGTTGATGAAGTGGGCCAGCGCCTCTCCCCTGATCGTCTTCGGCGGCTTGCCGTTCTCGTCGGAAAACATTCGGATGAAGTAGTCGACCAGCAGGGGGATGTCCTCCTGCCGCTTCCTGAGCGGCGGCACCTCGATCGGGATGACGTTCAGGCGATAAAAAAGATCTTCTCTGAAGCTTCCTGCGGCGATCAGCTCGTGCAGATTCTTGTTCGAGGCCGCGATCACTCGGACATCGACCTGGATGGTGTCTTTGCCGCCCACGCGCTCGAATGTCTGCTCCTCAAGCACGCGGAGCACTTTGGCCTGGATCGAGAGCGTCATGTCCCCGATCTCATCCAGGAAGATCGTACCGCCGTGGGCCAGCTCGAACTTCCCGCGGCGGCGGGCGATCGCGCCGGTGAAGGCGCCCTTTTCGTGGCCGAAGAGCTCTGATTCGATCAGCGCCTCGGGAATCGCCGCGCAGTTCACCTCGATAAACGGCTGATCCCGCCGGGCGCTCAGTTGGTGAATGGCGCGCGCCACGAGCTCCTTGCCGCTTCCGTTGTCTCCATGGATCAGCACCCGACCTTGAGTGGGAGCGGCCAGCGCGATCTGGCGGCGCACCTCGCGGATGGCAGCGCCCTCGCCGATGAGCTGGTGCTCGCGCTCGATGGCTTCCCGAAGCGCGCGGTTCTCGCGGGCGAGACGCGAGTGTTCGAGCGCGCGCGACACGGAGAGGAGCGTCTTCTCCAGCGAGAGGGGCTTCTCGATGAAGTCATACGCGCCGAGCTTGGTGGCCTTGACCGCGGTCTCGATCGTGCCGTGCCCGGAGATCATCACGACGGCCTGATCCGGGCGGAGCCCCCTGATCTCTCGGAGCGCGTCGAGGCCATCCATTCCCGGCATCCAGATGTCGAGCAGAATTAAGTCTGGCGCCTCTTCGCCTACTTTTGTAATCGCCTCAGCCGCGCTTCCCGTCGCCGTGACGCGGTACCCTTCGTCTTCCAGCACGCCGCTGAGCGACGTTTGGATCGCCTTTTCGTCGTCGACGATCAGGATCAACTCGCCGGCCATCAGGCCTTGACCGCGGCGTGAGCGCGCTCGATCGGCAGCTCGATCACGAACCGGCTCCCCTTGGGGTGGTTGTCCTCCACCCAGATCGCCCCGCCATGATCGGTGACGATCTGGTTCACGATCGGAAGCCCGAGACCCATTCCCGTCGCCTTGGTGGAGAAGTACGGGAGGAAGAGCTTCTCTTTGTCCTCGGTCGAGATCCCAACCCCGGTATCGCTCACGATGATGCGGGCACGGTGGGCATCGGGAAGCCACACCGTCTCGATCGACACCGCGCCACTGCCGTGCACGGCCTCCACCGCGTTTTCCACGAGGTTCAGGACCGCTCGCTTGATCTGGTCGGGATCCACTTCGGCGATCGGCAGATCAGGGGAGAACTGAGCGGTGACAGTCACGGCCGGTTGAGCCTCCGCGTAGAGCCGTGCCACGCCCTCGAGCAGGCGGTTCAGCTCCGTGGGTCTGAGAGTGATCGTCGGCATCCGAGCGAAGCGCGAGAACTCATCGACGAGCTGGCGGAGCCCTTCCACCTCCTCAATTATCGTTCGGGTACACTCCTCCACGAGGCCGCGTTCGCCGGAGAGGCGGTCAGCGAGGCGGCGGCGGAGGCGCTCTGCGGAGAGCTGAATCGGTGTGAGTGGGTTCTTGATCTCGTGGGCGATGCGCTGAGCCACCTCGCGCCAGGCGGCCAGGCGTTGCGCTTTCAGGAGCTCGGTGAGGTCGTCGAAGACCAGGACCATGCCCGCGTACTCGCCGTGGGGGCCTCGGAGCGCGGTGGCTGAGCCGAGCAGGGTGGTCTGATGGCCGTCCCGGCGGAGACGGATCTCCCGGTCCAGGGTCCCTTCCCGCAGACGGTCCATCCGTTGGATGAGGGTGGCAAGCTCAAGAAACTCCGGGCCCACGAAGACCTTTTGAGCAGGCTGTCCAGCCTCAGGCGTAAGCCCAAGCATCCGGGCCGCGGCGCGATTCACCGTGGTGAGCCGACCCGACGGATCCAGCGAGATCACGCCGGTGGCGACCGCCTCAAGAATCGTTTCGGTGTAGCGGCGCCGCTCTTCCAGCTCCACGTGCTTCTTCTGAAGATCCAGGTAGGCCTCTTCCAGCTTTGTCTTCGATTGAGCAAGATCGCCGGTCATCCGGTTGAATGAGTTGACGAGGATCCCGATCTCATCGTCGGCTCGCACCTCGACTTTATAGCTCAGGTTCCCCGCCGCCACTTCCCGTGTGCCCTCCGCGAGGAGCTGGATCGGGACCGTGATGCCGCGGGCCAGGTAGAGGCCGAACCAGGTCACGGAGAAGACGATGATCAGCGTCATCAGCAGGAAGAGCAGGATATAGATCCCCTTGATCGGGTTCTTCAACAGCTTGAGCTGCTTGTACTCTTTGAAGGCCTGGGAGATGCCGCGCACCCGCGCCTCGAGACGCTGAGGGACGTAGAGTGAGACGCCCACCGCGCCGATGACGCGGCGATCGGGCTCCGGGCTCCAGATCGGCGTGACGGCCTGGACAAGATCGGCGTTGCCGAGATCACGCACCGTCGCGGTCGTTTCCCCCTCCAGCCCTTTCGTGAGTGGCTGGAGCTCGATCGGTTGTGACGGAAGACTGGCCAACTCCGGGGTCTTGACATGGGCCAGCTCATTTCCCCTCGCTGAGAAGACAGCAATCACGGAGAGGCTGAACTGCTCCTTCTGCTCTTCTAAGTAGCTCACCAACCGCTCCCGGCGGTCCTCCGTCAGGAGCTGTTCCCGAGTGATGGTCCGGCTGATCGCTTGACTGTGGCGGAGGGCGGTATCCTGGAGAGCTTGATAGTAGGTTTGCGCCACGTCCAGCGCCTGGTCCAGCGGCCGCTCCACCTGCACCTTGAACCACCCCTCGATCGAGGTATTGATGAAGTTGGACGCGATCAGGAAGATGACGATCGAGGGGACGAGCGCCAGCGCGAGGAGGGCAAGCACGAGCTTGGCCTTGAACTTCGAGCCAAGCAGCTTTTGCCGGCGCTCGAAGTAGAGCTTCACCAGGTTGCGGAAGAGCAGGACCAGGAGAAGGAGGAAGACAATGATGTTGAGGTTTAAGAGCGCGAAGACGATCAGATTGTTGGCAATCGGCAACTGGGGCGCCCGGATCCCCACTTCCGCAACCGTCGCGACGACCATCAGGACGAGGATGACCCCGATGATGATGAGGTTGCGCTTGCGTCGATCCCGATCGTCAGTCAGCGGCATCTTTCATCCCCCAATCCAAAATCGAAAATCGCCTCACTGGCTTCGGGTGATCGTGAGGAGCGGCGATTCCACCCACGGAGTCTCCTCGCCCGCGGTCCCGAGAAATGGAAAGAGACGAGAGAAGAACGAAAGGCCGCTCCCCGCTGAGACCTCGGCGCGAACCCGGACGAAGTAGAGGTCGCGCGGGTTCAGCTCGGACGCCGGGAGGAGCTTCAGTCGGAACTCCGAGACCACCCGC
The DNA here is from genome assembly GCA_035288345.1 of Candidatus Methylomirabilota bacterium. Lineage (GTDB taxonomy): Bacteria > Methylomirabilota > Methylomirabilia > Rokubacteriales > DATEAO01 > DATEAO01. The sequence continues at coordinate 4,097 of DATEAO010000208.1, forward strand.
TGCGCCTCTCGCAGCTCTTTGGTCGTGTATGGGTCGCGCCGCTCGTCTTTGATCGGGGTCACCCGAAACTCCTTGGTCAGCAGATCGTAAGTCATCTGGCGCTCGATCACCTTGGAGGCAATGAACCGATTCACCCAGAGTCGCCGGAATTGCAAAAGCTCGACCTGGAACTTTACCGTGATGGGAATGCCGCCCTCCAGTCCCTCCTTCAGGTTGGGGGGAATGGCCCCGACCAGAACGGCTTGCACGGTCACATCGGCGTCGTTGAGCAAGACCGTGAGGTTGGAGAGCTTCATCTCCGCCGCTTCGCTTATCGGCAACGCCGAGAGCAACCCGACGAGCGCGACGATCGAGATTACGAGCCGCGGCCAACGGAGGGGCATGTAATACACTCCTGTCAGGAAGGCGAACGAGTTTCCACCGTCGAACAGCCATTATAACGCCGAGACTTATACGACGGAAAGGAGAAGTGGTAAAGAGGAGGGGCCCGGCCCGGAGCCTATGCGGTGGCGTTGGGAAGGGGCTGGAGCCCCTGCTGAAGCCGGTGGGGATGACCGTCCCGACGAGCACGAGCGGATGCGGAAGCGCGGGACGGGTCGACGGCGGTGAGCGTGGCTCGGATCGCCTGAACCATCTGGTGGTTCAAGGCGTGGCCGGCATTACGCGCGACAACATGGCCCACCAGAGGTCGCCCGAGCAGCGAGAGGTCTCCGATCAGATCGAGGATCTTATGGCGAACGAACTCGTCTTGAAACCTGAGGCTTCCGTTGAGGACCTTGCGCTTGCCGACCACCACAGCATTGTCAAGGGTCCCGCCTTGCGCGAGCCCTTGCTTCCAGAGCGCTGGCACATCCCGCAGAAAGCCGTATGTCCGCGCTCCGGACACTTCCGTGATGAAGACGTGCTGGGTCACAGAAAACGATGCGGCTTGAGTTCCCACGACAGGGTGATCCATATCCAGGGTGTAGCTGATCTGAAAGCTGCTGCCTGGGAGCGCCTGAATCCAACGATTCTCGTTGCCCACCCGTATGGGCTCAGTGATGACTAGCGGCTGGCGAGGAGCGAGCTGTGCGGTCGTCCCGACAGCTTCAAGCAGCCGGACGAACTCTCTGGCACTCCCGTCGAGAGCAGGAACCTCTTCGCCGTCCACCTCGATGAGAAGGTTGTCGATCCCGAGACCCGCGGTGGCCGCAAGAAGGTGCTCGACGGTGCGGATTCTGGAGCCGTTGACCCCAAGTGTTGTCGCGTGATGGGAGTCCACCACGAACTCGAGGCGGGCTGGGATCTCTGTCGCGTGCCCCGTGTGATGAAAAACGATCCCATGACCGGCTGGCGCGGGCCGAAGCGTCACCTGGCTCTCTTTTCCAGTGTGGAGCCCGATCCCTTTAACAACAACCGGCTCTCTGATGGTCTTCTGTCTGTCCATTGTCTCAGGCGTATGCAAAATCCTCTGAATGGCAAGCAATCGAGGTGCCACTTTAAAAAACTGTTTAATCACCTGAAATTTAAGATGTGTTCCCAGGATCGGCTTTTATTCTGCTGCATCACCGACACAATCTGTTGATGACACTGTCTCATTTCCACAACGGATTGCAGCACGGGCGCCCGGGCTATCGCCCGCCCGTGCTCGCGTGCATTCAGTTCATTGCGGCGTGGGTGCCCGGACCGCTAGTCACACCCACGCCCTGCTGCTCACTCAACGCCACCTCCCGCGTTCGAGCGCGGGCTCTGCCC
>DATEAO010000209.1:0-3602 GCA_035288345.1 Candidatus Methylomirabilota bacterium
TGCCGTTGACGCTGCTCCGATTAAGCCCGGAGCACGAGGCACTCGTTGTCGAGCTTGGTACCAGCGGATTCGGCGAGATCAGTTATCTCGCCTCGCTCGTCCGACCCACCTACGCGGTCGTGACATCGATCGGCCCGGCGCACTTGGAAGCCTTTGGCTCACTCGCTGGCGTGCAGAACGCAAAGGGGGATCTGGTTGAAGCGCTCGGGGCGGATGGCACGGCGATCCTCAACGCTGACGATCCGTTGGTGCTTGCGCTTCGAGAGAAGGTCAAAGGGCAAACCTTCACCTTCGGGCAATCCCCCGAGGCTCAGGTGCGCGCGCTCAACATCACGCCGGGGGAGGGCGGTGGACTGAGATTCACAATCGATCTCGCCGGGGAACACCATTCGGTTCGTCTCGCCTTCGAGGGGGTGCATAACATCTACAACGCGCTTGCGGCAGCGCTCGTGGGTTCGCTCTTGGGGCTCGAAGGGAGAGAGATTGTTCGCGGGCTCGAAGCGTCGCGGCCCCAAAAGGGACGACTGATCTGGCGCGATGCCGGCCTGATCCGTATTTTGGACGATAGCTATAACGCCAACCCCGCATCGGCGCGGGCAGCGCTCGAGACATTGATGACCGGGAGTTCCGGGCGCGCACTGGTCGCATTGGGAAACATGGGGGAGCTGGGGGCCGCTGCTCAAGAAGCTCATCGTGAGATCGGCCGGTACGCCGCCCAGCTTGGAATTACTGCGCTGGTGACCGTTGGGTCGTTGGCCGCCTTGGCTGCCGAAGCCGCTGAAGCAAGCGGGTGCCGTCTCGTGCGAGCGGTTCAGACTGTCGAAGAGGCGGTCCGTTGCTTGACCGATTGGCTCCAGCCAGGAGACCGGCTGCTGGTGAAGGGCTCGCGCGTCATGCAGATGGATCGGATTGTCGAGGCGCTCCTGTCCGCAATGACAGACGCGGGAGCCTCATGAGTGAAGCTGACGAGCAGGCAACTGATCGGGACGGATCTGAGGGTGTGTGATGCTCTACCACCTCTTGGTGCCACTGGCGAAGTATCACATCATCTTCAACGTCTTCCGCTTCATCACGTTCCGGGCCGCGATGGCGACGTTGACAGCGATGCTGATCAGCTTTCTCCTTGGACCGTGGTTGATCAGGAAGCTTCGGAGCCTCTCTGTGGGAGAGACGATTCGCTCCGATGGCCCGGCGCGCCACCAGGTCAAAGCCGGCACACCCACCATGGGTGGGATCTTGATCCTCCTGGCGATCCTCGGCTCGACACTGCTCTGGGCCAACTTGCAGAATCGGTACGTCTGGATCATCGTCGTGACGACCGCAGGGCTCGGTGCCATCGGCTTTGCCGACGACTACGAGAAGCTCACCAGGAAGCGCGGGATCGGGGCCGGACAGAAGTTTGGGGCGCAGATTCTTCTCGCATTGGCGATCGTGCTCTACCTCTACTTGACCCCTCCCGATGGCTTCACCACCAAGGTCGCGTTTCCCTTCTTCAAAGGATGGCTGATCGAGCTGGGCGTGTTCTGGATACTCTTCGAGCTGGCGGTGATCGTGGGTGCGTCGAACGCGGTGAACCTGACCGACGGGCTGGACGGCTTGGCGATCGGACCGGTGGTGATCGCGGGTGGGGCATTCGCGGTCATCGCCTATCTGACCGGCAACTTCAAGGCGGCGGAGTATTTGAAAATCCTGAACGTGAAGGGGGCCGGAGAGCTGACGATCTTCTGTGCAGCCCTGGTGGGAGCGGCAATCGGGTTTCTCTGGTTCAACTGTTACCCGGCTCAGGTGTTTATGGGCGACGTGGGATCGTTGGCATTGGGAGGATCGATCGGCACCCTGGCGGTGCTGACCAAATCGGAGATGCTCCTTCCGGTGATCGGCGGTCTCTACGTGATCGAGGCGTTCTCGGTGATCCTTCAGGTGGCGTCCTTCAAGCTCACCGGGAAGCGGATCTTTCGCATGGCGCCCCTCCATCACCACTACGAGCTGGCCGGCTGGCCCGAGCCACGGATCATTGTTCGCTTCTGGATCGTCTCCTTCATGTTGGCATTGCTAGCTTTGACGACGTTGAAGATTCGATGAACGACCACGTAGTGAGAGAGGGTATCCGAGCACGGGCGGGCGACAGCCCCCCAGCGGATTTCGCCCCCCACGGATTTCGCCTCAGCGAAATCCAATCGTGGGGGCACCCGTGGCCAGGTTTGGGTCCCCCAAACCTACGGGTGGAAATCCAAACGCTGGGGCACCCATGTCCAGATTTGCCCCGCAAATCTATGGGCGCGGGCGCCCGCGCTGCAATGGGGGACGAATCGGAAGGGGGGCGGGCCCCCCCTCCGAGTTTTTATTCCTGGCCGTGGAGGAGGAGCTTCACGACCTCTGGCGTGATCTCACGGGCGCGCTGATCAAGCTCAGCCTCCGTGAGGTTGGCGACCGGGTGCTGCATGATCAGGAACTTGTAGTGGGGAACGCCCCAGCTCTCTGCCATGGCTCGACCCGTGCCTTCGAAGAGGTCCGTCACAATCGAGGCAGCAGGGAGTCCGTTCTTCTCGAAGAGGATTCCGTCGAGCACACTGCCCGACGAGCAACCCCCTCAGTCGCCGATCCCGGCGACGACCAGATCGACCTCCCGGCGAAACTCATCGACGATCTCCTGGTGCGCGGGAACACTGGCGTGGTGCTTTCGCCTGAGAATGGCGTGAGCCACCCCGTACTCCTCCTGCAAGATCTTCCCGATCTTCGTGAGGAGAACATCGGAGTTGTGCTTGGTGTTCTCCACGAGCCCGACCCGCTTTCCCTTGAGGGATTCGGGTCGCGCGACATAGGTGATCGGCTGCTCTCGGGGCGATGTGGTTGGGTCGAAGAGTTCAATCATGCTCTCATTCCCCTCTCGTTAATCAGCTTCGTGACACTCTCGGAGGCGCGCTTGCTCACCCAGCCGGGAATATACGCGGAAAAGGTGCCGGCTCGGCCACCCGCTGCCACCACGATGAGGTCGTCAGGAGATCCGAGCAGCGGCCTCATGGTGGTCTCGTCCTCGAGCTTGATGGGTCCCGGCAGACGGTGGGTCCTCTTCAGGTGAACGACCGAGTTCTGCGTCTGCTCGAAGACGAACTGCTTGATATCAGCCTTTGACCAGCCCGACTGGGCGATCGTTCGCATGTGCTCGCCGGCCAGAATCAACATGTATTCGGGCTGGCCCACCACGCTGCCTGAGACTCTCATGTCATCGCAGAGTGTGGTGAGGATGCCTTTCGCGTCACTCGAAATCGAATTAAAGAACTGATGGGGCGCCTCTGCCGCAAAGACCGTCACCGCGCTCTGATCTGGCCGATACCCCCGCTCGACGTGGACCGGAGGCCATGGGCTCTCCGCCTCATTCTCAGCGATCACATAGGTGTACTTTCCGGGATGGCCGATCGTAGCGCGATCGAGTTTGCCGGGAAGCGTGCCGATGACGTTCCGCATCACGAGCCGGATCGCTCGGCCGATCGTCGCGTTCGCGCGCCAGCCCGGCCCGAAGAGGTTATCGCCGCAATTGATCTCGAACTTCCTGGCGATCGGCCCATTCACGAGGACAAGCACGCCGGCTCCGGCTGTTGATG
>DATEAO010000210.1:0-3740 GCA_035288345.1 Candidatus Methylomirabilota bacterium
GCAAGTACCAGGATATCATCCTCCCGCTGACAGTCCTGCGTCGGATTGACTGTGTCCTTGCGCCCACCAAGGAGAAGGTTCTGGCGACGAACGCCCGCTACAAAGGCAAACTTGAAAACCCAGAGCGGCTGTTGTGCAAGGCCTCGGGCTACGCCTTCTACAACGTGTCCCAGTACGACTTTGAGCGTCTTCTGGGCGAGGCCCCCCGCCTCGCCGCAAACCTGCGCAACTACATCACCGGCTTCAGCTCGAACATGCACGAGGTGCTGGAAAAGTTCGACTTCGAGAACACCATCAGCAAACTCGACGAGGCGGGACTATTTGTTCAAGGTCGTCGAGCGCTTCAAGAATGTCGACCTTCACCCGGACAAAGTTGACAACCCCACTATGGGGACGATCTTCGAGGAATTGATCCGGAAGTTCAATGAGGCGTTGAACGAGAACCCCGGCGAGCACTTCACGCCCCGGGACGTTGTGCGCCTCATGGTGGACCTGCTGCTTGCCGAAGACGAGACGCGGCTGAGGCGGACCGGCGCAGTGGTGACCGTCTATGATCCCTGCTGTGGGAGCGGCGGGATGCTCACGATCGCCAAGGACCGAATCCTTGGCGACGGCGGTCCCGGCATCAATCCCAGGGCAGACGTTCATCTCTTTGGTCAAGAAGTGAACCCCGAGACGTTTGCGGTGAGCAAGTCGGACCTTTTCCTCAAGGACCCCACCGGACGGGATGCGGACAACATAGCGTTCGGCAGTACACTCTCCAACGATCGACATCCTCGGATGCACTTCGATTACCTGATTACCAACCCGCCCTACGGCAAGGACTGGAAACGCGACGAGGAGCACGTCCGCATGGAGCACGAGCGCAGCGCAGTCGGCCGTTTTGGTGCTGGGCTGCCGCGCATCAGCGACGGTCAGATGCTGTTCCTCCAACACATGCTGGCCCACATGAAGCCGGTCGAAGACGGTGGCTCGCGAGTCGCAATCATCATGAACGGCTCTCCCCTGTTCACAGGAGACGCCGGCAGCGGCGAGAGTGAAATCCGGCGGTGGATTCTGGAAAACGATTGGCTTGAAGCGCTGATCGCCCTGCCGGAGCAACTCTTCTACAATACCGGCATTGCCACATACGTCTGGGTGCTCACGAACCGAAAGACCAAGGAACGAAAGGGCAAGGTGCTTCTGATTGACGCCACGTCGTTCTGGTCGCCGATGCGAAAGAGTCTCGGCGACAAGCGCCGGGAGATTCCAGCCGAGAAAGCCCGTGAAATCGTGCAGCTCGTCGGCGAGTTCGAGGAAGGAGAGCACTGCAAGATATTTCCCACCACTCATTTCGGGTACCGGAAGATTACAGTCGAGCGGCCGCTTCGGCTGAACTTCCAGGCCAGCGCGGAACGGATCGCCCGGCTGGATGACCAGAGCGCCTTCCAGAACCTTGCCACGAGCAAGAAGAAAGACCCTAAAGTTCGCGCTCAGGAGGAGGCGGAAGGCCGGGCTCAGCAGGAAGCCGTTCGCGCCCTCGCCCAAAGCCTGCCGGACACGCTTTTCAAGGACCGGAGCCAGTTCCTCGAAGCCCTCCAGGTTGCCGAAAAGCGTGCCAAGCTGAAACTGAAAGCACCGCTGCGGAAAGCCATTCTGGAGGCACTTTCCGAGCGCGATGAAACCGCCGCTGTCTGCACGGATGCGGATGGGCATCCGGAGCCGGACCCGGAACTACGCGACACGGAGAATGTGCCGCCCGGTGAGAGCGTGGAAGAGTTCTTTGAGCGCGAGGTCAAGCCCCACGTTCCCGACGCCTGGATTGACACAGGTATCCGAGACCACAAGGATGGGCAAGTTGGAAGGGTCGGATACGAGATCAACTTCAATCGCTACTTCTACAAGTACGAACCGCCGCGGCCACTCCAGGAGATTGAGGAGGATATCCGCAGCGTCGAGCGCGACATAGCGGAAATGCTGGCGGAGATGACGGGTTCATCGACCGGGGAATTGACCCATTGATCGAGACGACGGTCGGCCAATCCAAATTTATTCGGTCACTCAAGCCCTATCCACTCCACAAGGACTCGGACGTCGAGTGGCTGGGGGAGACCCCGACCCATTGGGAGGTGAAGCCATTCAAAACCATTCTCGCGAGAAACGACAGCGGAGTGTGGGGCGAGGGCTTCGACGACGACGGAGTTGTCGTCCTTCGCTCAACCGAGCAGACGGTTGACGGCAGATGGAATATCGAGACCCCGGCCAGACGGCGACTTACGTCCCGAGAGGCATATGAGGCAAGGCTCGAAGTCGGTGATCTCGTCGTAACTAAGTCCAGTGGAAGCGAACTGCACATTGGTAAGACGTCCATCGTAAATCAGGCCATTGCAGCCCTCAAATGCTGTTTCTCCAACTTTATGCAGCGCCTGCGCGTAGCTCCACCAAATCGGCCGCGGTTCTTCTGGTACCTGCTGAACTCTCCTGTCGCTCGTGAACAGCTTATCTACCTGTCATCGACGACTACAGGTTTGGGTAACTTGAATGGGTCGGTACTGGGAGCTATTCGAGTTGCTTTAGCGACCGAACCCGAGCAGCGTGCTATCGTCGCCTTCCTCGACCGCGAGACGGCGAAAATTGATGCCCTCATCGCCAAGAAGGAACAACTGATTGAACTCCTCCAGGAGAAGCGCACGGCCCTCATCACCCACGCCGTCACTAAAGGGCTCGACCCGAACGTGCCGATGAAGGACTCGGGCGTGGAGCGGCTAGGGGAGATCCCAGCACATTGGGAAGTAAAGCGGCTTTGGCATCTTACTCCGTCGGATCGCCCCATCATGTACGGGATTGTTCTTCCTGGCCCGAATGTCGCGGAGGGCGTCCCCATCGTCAAGGGAGGCGATGTCTCGGCAGATGGTCTGCGGCTTGAGCGCCTCAACCGGACCACCTTCGAAATCGAGTCTGCATACGCCAGATCACGGCTGCGAGCAGGGGACCTGGTGTTCGCCATTCGAGGAAGCATCGGTGAAGTGGCAACCATTCCAGAGGAGGTGGAGGGGGCGAATCTTACACAGGATGCCGCGCGCGTATCGTACACGTCAGCGACTCATGGGCCATGGCTACTCTACGCACTAAAATCCATAGCGATCTTCGCTCAATTGGAAGCCGGGGCTCTGGGTGCAACGATAAGAGGCATCAACATCCGCGATTTGAAGCGGGCCTCGGTACCAGTACCACGGCACCAGGAGCAGGAGCACATCGCCGCCTTCCTCAATGGGGAGACGGCAGAGATAGACGCGCTAGTGACCAAGATCCGCGACGCCATTGACCGCCTGAAAGAGTACCGCATCGCCCTCATCTCCGCCGCCGTCACCGGCAAGATCGACGTGCGCGGTGAAGCCGCCGAGGTGACGTAGAATGAGTGGTACGGGGAACGAAAAGATGACCGTCCGCTCCACCCGCCGCCCTCGCGAGAGGTGGGCTGATGCATTCCGGCAGATGTCTGCGCAAGGAGACGACCGCCTTCTAGATCAGCCAACGCCCGACGAAGTGGGAGACCAAAGAGTGGGAATGGACAAAAGGGCGGATCTCCAAGCGTAACCAGACTTGCAAATAGTGTCACTATATGTAAGTATTCCCGACATTGAAAAATGAAAGTCAGACTTTCGATTTTCATGGTATACTTCTCGTGTGGTTCAGCGCACCGCGCTACTGGACAGAATCCGCTCCGCCTTACGGCGAAGCCGTGTTGTTGCTCTCATTGG
>DATEAO010000211.1:0-7962 GCA_035288345.1 Candidatus Methylomirabilota bacterium
ACCGCGCCGGTCTCGTCCACGGTCATGAGACGGTCGCCATCGCCGTCGAACGCCAACCCGAGCTGCGCGCCACTCTCGCGGACCAGCTGCGAAAGCGCGTCCGGATGCAGCGCGCCGACCTGGGCGTTGATGTTTCTCCCATTCGGGCGGCTCCCGATCGTCACGATCTGAGCGCCGAGGTCCCGAAAGAGCTCGGGAGCCACCCGGTACGTGGCGCCGTTCGCGCAGTCGAGCGCGATCTTCATCCCCCCAAGGGGGGCGAGCGGCACACCTCGGCGGAGAAAGGCGAGGTAGTCTCGCTCGGCTTTTCGAGCCAGCTTCAGTGACCCGATTCCTTTGCCGGTGGGACGGGGTGCGCGGTCCTCTTGAGCCAGCCGCGCCTCAAGCTCCTCCTCCCAAGCATCGGGGAATTTCGACCCGCCGGAACCGAAGAATTTGATTCCGTTGTCCTCGAACGGGTTGTGAGAAGCGGAGATGACGATCCCGCCGTCCGCCATGCACTCTTTGGTCAGGAAGGCAATGGCAGGCGTGGGCATCACGCCGACGTTGACACACTTCCCCCCTGCTGAGAGGATCCCCGCGACAAGCGCGGCCTCGAGCATCGGCCCGGACTGGCGCGTGTCCCGACCGAGGACGAGCGTGGCAGGCTGTCTGGACGCCTTCGCCCGCTTCTCCCTCAAGAGGTGGGCGGCAGCGCGCCCGAGACGAAACGCCAGCTCAGGCGTCAACGGCGGCTCGTTGGCAACTCCCCGAATTCCGTCCGTGCCGAACAGTCTGCTCATCATTCAGCGCGGGCACCCGGGCTGCGCCACGCCCGCGCTTCCCAGCCAATCGCCACGCATTTCGCAACTCTCTCCATGGCCTACTGTGCGCCTCGAATTGCTTGAGCCACCCTCACCGATTGAGCGGTCTCCCGCACATCGTGGGTGCGGATCAGGTGCGCGCCGTTCCAGACCGCGATCGCGTGCGCCGCGAGCGAGCCGAAGAGGCGGTTGGCCGCATGCTCGTCACGGCTGACCGCCCCGATGAACGACTTCCTCGATGCCCCCACACAGATCGGTCGTCCGAGCGTCTCCAACTCGCGCAGCCCTCTCAGCACGGCGCAGTCCCACTGATGCCAGGTGAGCCCGGGGGCAAGCGCGTGACGGAAAAATCCGATCCCCGGGTCGACCACGATGGACTCCTCCTGAATCCCCGCGGATCGGGCGATCTCAAGGCTCTCGTTGAGGGCAGCGATCACCCGAGCCATCGGCTCTCCCTGCTGCGGGGTTCGCTCATGAGCCATGATAAGAAGCCCCGCACGCGCGGCAGCGACGAGCGGGGCCATCGCGGGGTCGCTCTTCAATCCGCTCACATCATTGACGATCGTCGCGCCGGCCTCGAGGCCGGCAGTCGCGGGGCCGGAACGCGTCGTGTCAACCGAGATCGGCACCATGACCCGCTTTGCGATCGCCTCCACAGCGAGCCTGAGACGCTGAGTCTCCTCGGCTTCGCTGATCTGGGTTGCGAGGTAGGGCGCGGTGGACATGGCGCCGACATCGACGATCTGAGCGCCGGCCACCACCATGGCGAGAGCACCATCAGCAAGATCATCGGGGGTGGTGTACACCGAGTCCTGGTAAAACGACTCCGGGCTCGCGTTCAGCACCCCGATCAAGGCAACGGGCTGACCGTCACCGACGGAGAGCCCACCGAGCATCGCACGGAACACCACGCCCGTCCCCCACATTCGGGGTCAGGGGTCGGGGGTTCGGGAGCAAGGAAGCGCCAACCCCCAACCCCGAACCCCGGATCTCGAACCCCGAAGATGTGCGACGCTTATCGCCACGGCGCGACTACGCTGGGGCGGGAGCCCCCTGCAGAAAACTGCCACCGCCATGGATGATCTGGGCCACCTCTTCACCGTCGAGCGACTCCCGCTCAAGGAGCGCGCGGGCAAGCCTGTGGAGCTTGTCGATGTTCTCCTCGATGATCTGATGGGCCTTGGCCGCGCAGTCTGTGACGATGCGCTTGATCTCGCCATCGATCAGAATCGCGGTCTCCTCGCTGTAGTCCTTGTGGCGGGAGACTTCACGGCCGAGGAAGATGTGCTCTTCGTTCTTCCCAAAGGTGAGCGGGCCGAGCTTCTCCGACATCCCCCACTCGCAGACCATCTTCCGCGCGACCTCAGTGGCCCGCTCCAGATCATTGCCCGCGCCGGTGGTCTGCTGGCGGAGCACCAGCTCCTCAGCGGACCGGCCCCCGAGGAGAATCGTGATCTCGTTCAGGAGGTAGTCTTTCGAGTAGTTGTGCTTGTCGTCGATCGGAAGCTGCTGCGTGAGCCCGAGCGCGCGGCCCCTCGGGATGATGGTGACCTTGTGGATGGGGTCCGCGCCCGGGAGGAACTGCGCGACCAGCGCGTGCCCGCCCTCGTGGTACGCGATCGTCTTCTTCTCCTCCTCACTGATGATCATGGAGCGCCGCTCCACGCCCATCAGCACCTTGTCCTTTGCGCTCTCGAAGTCCTGCATCTCTACAGACTTCTTGATCTGACGGGCGGCAAGAAGCGCGGCTTCGTTGACGAGGTTGGCCAGGTCAGCGCCGGAGAATCCCGGGGTGCCGCGCGCGAGGATCTTTAGATCAACATCGGCGCTGAGCGGGATCCGTCGCGTGTGCACGCGCAAGATCTCCTCTCGCCCCTTCACATCAGGACGCGACACCACGACCTGCCGGTCGAAGCGGCCCGGCCGGAGCAGCGCGGGATCGAGCACGTCCGGGCGGTTGGTCGCGGCGATCAAGATGACCCCGGCGTTCGTTTCAAACCCGTCCATTTCGACAAGGAGCTGGTTCAGCGTCTGCTCGCGCTCATCGTGGCCGCCGCCCAGCCCTGCCCCGCGATGCCGTCCCACTGCATCGATCTCATCCATGAAGATGATACACGGCGCGTGCTTCTTTCCCTGTTCGAAGAGATCGCGGACGCGCGACGCGCCGACGCCCACGAACATCTCTACGAAGTCCGAGCCGGAGATGGTGAAGAACGGCACACTGGCCTCACCGGCGATCGCCTTGGCAAGCAGGGTCTTCCCGGTTCCGGGTGGCCCGACGAGCAGCACCCCCTTCGGAATCTTCCCACCGAGCTTCTGAAACTTCTGGGGGTCCTTGAGGAACTCGATGATCTCGCGAAGCTCTTCCTTCGCCTCGTCCACCCCGGCCACGTCCTGGAAGGTCACCTTGTTCTGCTTCTCTGAGATGAGGCGTGCCCGCGCCTTCCCGAAAGAGAGCGCCTTGGCGCCTCCCCCCTGCATCTGGCGCATGAAGAAGATCCACACCCCGATGAAGAGGAGCAGCGGGAACCAGGAGACGAGCACGTTCATGTACCAGGGGTTCTGCTCGGGCGGCTTCACGATGATCCGCACGCCACGGTCCCGGAGGAGCTTCACCAGATCAGGATAATCCACGGTATAGGTGCGAAACGCCGAGCCATCGGCCAAGCGGCCGGCGACGCTCGGGCCCTTGATCGTGACCTCGCGCACCTCTCCCACCTCCACCTTCCTCAGGAAGTCGGAGAAAATCATCTCCTCACGGGAAGGCTGGCTGGAGTTGAAGAGGCTGAACAGAAGGATGACGATCAGAATGATCACCATCCAAAGCGCCATGTTTTTATACAGCTGATTCATCGGTTTCGCCGCCGTCCCCTTCTAAAAACTGGCTGAGCTCCCCTCCCAGACAGAGAAAAAACGCAATACGTTAGTATACCATACGCCTCTTCGGCACCAAGCGGCCGAGAGGTCATTCGCAAAAACTAATCTGTTTCTAAAACGGCGACATACGGGAGGTTTCGATAGAGGCCGGCGTAGTCGAGCCCGTACCCCACCACGAACTCGTTGGGAATCCTGAACCCGACGTAATCGAGCGTCAGCTCAACCTCGCGTCGATCAATCTTATCGAGGAGGGCGCAGATCTTAAGGCTGGCAGGCTGACGGGTCTGGAGGTTCCGCTTCAGATAGCGAATGGTCCGCCCGGTATCGACGATGTCTTCAACCAGCAGGACGTTCTTCCCCTCGACCGACTGCGGAAGGTCCGATGTAATCTGCACCACGCCCGAGGAACTTTTCCCCACGCCGTAGCTGCCGACCCCAATAAAGTCACACGTGACCGGGATGCTGATCGCCCGCATCAGGTCAGCCAGAAAGACGACCGCGCCTTTGAGCACGCCGACGAGCAGCAGCTCCTCGCCCTCGTAGTCGCGGCTGATCTCTGCCCCCAGCTCCCTCACGCGGCCGCGGATCTCCTCAGCCGTGAGGAGCAGTTGCCCGAGCCGATCACCCATGGGAGCCTCAGCCCCGAACCGAAAAGGCCCACGGGATAGGTGTACACATGGCCATCTCTTTCGGGTTTCGCGTGAGCCAGGCCATCCCGATGACCGTCCCTACGCTCTCGATAGCTGTTGCCGCGAGCATAGTTTCGGATCGGGGTCAATTTTTGAGGACGACAAATGGAGAGAGTGAGCGCTCGGTCTTGAGCCGCTCTGCCACCCGCTCGGCCTCAACCCGCGCGGGGTAGCTGCCCACGCGGACGCGATACCGGCTTTTCCCATCCTCGCCGCCCACCTGCATGAGATACGCGTCGTACCCTGCGGACCGAAGCGATTGCTTCAAGTCCTCGGCCAGGCCGCGGCCCCGATACGCGCTCACCTGAATCGTCCAGAATTGGGAGCCCGGGGGCGGAGCCGGAGCAGTCGTCGCAGCGGGTGGTCCGCCGGACTCCGACGACGCTGACCGACTCTCAGACTTCGGCGCGGCACTCTTCTGCTGGGGTTCTTTCAGAGCTGACGCCCCTTTCCTCGCGCTCTCCCTCGGGGGGGACGAGAGCGGCGCGGGCAACGTCTGGTAGAACGTGAGCTTCTCCTGAATCGATCCGGAGCGATCCTTCGGCGTGAGCTCGCGCGGCTCCGCTTTTGCGGCACTGCTGGGCTTCTTTTCCACCTCCTGAACCGTCCGGAGGTGCCCGCGAGACCACTCCCGCCCGACGAGCACGCCAAAGAGGAACGTCAGGGCCAAAAGCGCGCACGAGAGCGAAGCGAACGCGGCGAGCTTCACCCTGCCGGCGCTGCCGGTACGGCCCGATCGCGTCATGGCTACATCTTCTCCGGCGCTGAGACGCCCAGGAGGTCCAGGCCGTTCTCCAGAACCAGAGCCACGGCCCGCACCAGCGCGAGACGGGCCTCAGTCAAGCCCGGGTCGTCACTGATCACTCGGTTCCGGTTGTAGTAGGGGTGGAAGAGGCCCGCCAGCTCCTGAAGATAGTAGGCGAGCCGGTGAGGCTCGAGAGTCCGAACCACATCGGCGAGCACGTTCGGAAACTGGAGGAGCATCTTGATCAGAGTCAGCTCCTCAGGCAGAGAGAGGCGGTCCACAACCACACGACTCCAATCCGGAACTGCCAGCCTCCTCTGCTGGAGGGTCTCAAAGATCCCCGCGATCCGGGCGTGGGCGTACTGAACATAGTAGACCGGGTTGTCCGCCGACTGTCGGGTCGCAACTGCCAGATCGAACTCGAGCGGGCTATCGTGGCGGCGGGTGAGGAAGGTGAACCGGGCGGCGTCCCTCCCGACCTCCTCGATCAGCTCCTCCATCAGCACGAACTCGCCGCGGCGCTTCGACATCCTGACCGGCTGCCCCTCCCGAAGGAGCGTCACGAGCTGGATGATCAGGACCTCGAACGCCTCCTTCGGATGGCCAAGCGCCTGCATCGCCGCGGCCATGCGCGCCACGTAGCCGTGGTGGTCAGGGCCCATCAGGTTCACGACGCGGGCGCAACCGACGAACTTCCTGAAGTGATGGAATGCGAGATCCACCGCGAAGTAGGTCAGCTCGCCGTCGGATTTCCTCAACACCCGGTCCTGATCGTCGCTGAACTCTGTCGCGCGGAACCAGAGCGCGCCGTCATGCTCGAACGTGAGGCCCCGCTTCGACAGCTCCTCAATCGCGCGCTCCGGCAACCCGGCATCGCGCACGTCACGCTGCTCCGATGTCCAGAGATCGAACTCGACGCCGTAGTCGCCGAGCGTCTTCCGCTGTCCTTCAAGAATGCGGCCGACCGCATAATGGCCAAGTGCTTTCAGCCGTTCAGTCTCAGACTGCCCAAGGACACCCCGTCCGTGCTCCGACAGGTAATCGCGCGCGAGGTCGATCAGATACTCCCCTGGGTACGCGTTCTCGGGAAGCTCGGCGTCCTCACCCAACGCCTGCCGGATACGCACCTCGAATGACCGGGCCAGCGCCTCGAACTGGTTGCCGGCATCGTTGACGTAATACTCGGTCTGAACACCGAACCCGTGTGAGCGGAGAATCCTTGCAAGCGAGTCGCCCACAGCCGCGGCGCGGGCGTTGACGATCACAAGAGGGCCCGTCGGGTTGGCGGAGACGAACTCGAGACGAATCGCCCCATCTCTCTTCGCCTCGCTTCTCCCGTACTGCCTGCCTGCCAGGAGGATCTCCCGCAAGGCCTCACGACACCACGACGGCGAGAGGAACACATTCACGAACCCCGGCGGCGCGACCTCCACCCTCTCGACGGGGGCGAGCGGCGGAAAGTAGCGTTGGATCTGATCCGCGATCTGCCGTGGCGGCCGCTTGAGACGCTTGGCGAGGAGCATGGCGGCGTTCGTGGCATAGTCGCCATGGCGCGCATCCCGGGGGACCTCCCAGAAAATCTCCGACGGTTGGGGATCAAACCCAGCCTTTCTGAGGGCCTCCGAGGCGCCTTGGGTGAGGAGATCGGTCGCAGAAAGACTCATGGCGATACTGGTCAATCGTTCTAGCGCACCGCTAGACGATCACTATATCGCAGGGCTGGAGAAACCAGAATAAAAATCGCCGCCAAAAGAGCGGGGACAAGAGCTAGACGAGCACAAGAATGGCTGCGGAGATGACTATGTTACATCCGACCGCGACGTACGCGACGCGCTTCGCTCGTGGGATCGCATCGACTGTTGGAAGAGCAGAACCTCCCAGGCGATAGGCCCCCGGCTTCTCGAGGGTGACAGCTAGGGCTCCGGCCATCGCGGCCATGGTCCAGCCCGCGTTCGGGCTTGCCGTGAGCTTATGATCGCGCCACATGATCTGCCAGGCTCCGCGCCCCGACTCTCCGGCCAGGAACGCGCCGAGGACGATGGTGAGGGCCGCGATTCGGGCGGGGATCCAGTTCACGAGGTCGTCGAGGCGAGCGGATGCTTTGCCGAGGTACTCCAAACCGCGATCGCGATACCCGAGCATGGAGTCAGCAGTGTTGATCACGCGGAAGGCCCAGGCACCTGGGAGCCCGAGCAGCAGATAGAAAAACAGCGGGGCGACAACGCTGTCTGTCAGGTTCTCTGCCAGCGACTCCACTGTGGCTGAGACCACCTGATCGGTCGAGAGGTCGTGAGTGGGCCGACTCACGAGGTGCCAACCAACCAAACGCCGCGCCATCTCGAGGTTGCCTTGGATAAGCGCCTGCTGGATCGAGTTGACCGCACTGAAGAGTCCGCGGAGGGAAAACGTGAGCTTCAGAAGGAGCGCGTCGATCACGAGTCTGCCCCATGCCCAGCCTGAAAGTGCTTCCGTCAACACGACGATTACGGCAACGACCAGCGCAAGTAACCCGATCACAAGAAGCGCCCCATAGATGATCAGGCGCAGTGGTCCGCGAGTCGGCGCCCACGCCCGCCCCATGACGATGAGCCTTCCGATCCACGCCACAGGATGCCAGCGGTTTGGCGGCTCGCCGAACAGAAGATCAAGAGCCAGCGCAAGCAGTAGCGTCGCCACCATTGTTATCCGGGGCCCGGGGCTAGGAATCCAAACTGCGAACCCCGAGCCCCGAATCCCGAACCCCGAAAACGGCTTTGAGCGCCGCCCCGACGCGGCGATTTTCTTCGGGTCTCCTCACCGCGATGCGGAAGAACGAGGGGCCGAGGCCGGTGAACGAGGAGCAGTCTCG